>CAJQQJ010000082.1 GCA_905480445.1 uncultured Alphaproteobacteria bacterium
CACTGGCGGACTTTTACTCCGGCCACAGCAGAAATATTCCGCCGCTTCAGTGGTGGATTATTGCACCGGCGTTCTCAGCCTTATATGAGAGCCGCAGTCGCTTACGCGCGTGAGAATAATCCTGGAAGTCCTGTGATCATCTGGGGCTCGTCTTATTCTTCTTCGCTCGTCCTGAAGCTCGCTTCGGAAGCAGGTTTGGCCGACGGCGTTCTCGCTTTCTCACCCGGCGAGTATTTTGGTGGCACTTGGATCAGAGATACTGCCGGTGACATTGTCATTCCGACCTTTATCACCTCGGCGAAGAACGAGACAGGGAAATGGCGCAAGATCTTCGCAGCTGTTGGAACGGACAACAAAGTTGGCTTCAAGCCACCAAAACAGGGCAAACATGGCTCGTCTGCCCTGCATGCGAAACAAGGCAAGAAAGCGGATCCCTATTGGGCAGCAGTTGGACGTTTTCTAATGAACCATTGGGGCGATTAGGAAGCCTTCAACTGCTTGTTTGAAGGTTTTGGTTTAGGGAGTGGTGGTTGATGCAGCTGCTGGATCTTCTCGATGACAAATTCTAGCAAGCGGTCTTTTTCGTGCCTGTCAGGTTCTAGATCAACAAAAGGATAGTCTGGCTCGATGAATTGAGTAGTTTGCATAATCTTGTTCGCACGGCAAAGCCATGCCACAGAAAGTTTAAAATAACTGTAACGTAATCTGTAGAAATGACTAGGTTGCGAACAGCCTCGGTTTAATGTGCCATTAGGTGCGGAGCCATAGAGAGTTACGAAGCCTGTGTCACGCAAGTGTCTCGCAACTCCGCTTGCTGCAGATGCTGTTCCACCATTGACCAAGATGTGGATTTGACCTCGAAATCCTTTTGATGATGGGTTTTTCTTCATACCCTGACGATAGTTTCCGTTTGAGACTAGACTGATAAGGCTTTTCCCTTTTTTGAATAGCGTGATGAATTCGTTTGCTTCCTCCAATAGCTCTCGGCCATTTTTCGACAGACCTACCCTTGATTTCACTTCTGCTAGAGCTTTGAGCTTTTTGGATGGAGTGTGAAAATATCTGGGTGCGTAGATGGGGTTGTGAATTAAATGCCGAAGCAAAAACTCAGCGTTCCCACTTCTACCACCAGGATTGTCTCTGAGATCTAAGATGAGATGTTTGGCCGATTTTGCTTTTTTGATTAGGGATCCGATTTCTTTTTCAAACTTTTCTGGGCTGACTCCGAAACTAATAATTCTGAAGTAAATGGCTTCCAACTCCTGAAGCGTAACAGTCTCAAAGTTTTGGCCTAGTTGACCTAAGCGTTCTCTATTGTGAGCGAAGGTTTCATCATAATATGACACCGATTGGACTGTTTTTGTTACGATGTTGCCATCAGGTAATCGCAATTGAAGCACGTAGGTTTTTCGGCTCCCAAAAGCCAAAAAGTGAAGAAAAGAGAAACCTTTATTGATATGATAAAGAGCGGCGTTTTCACCGAGTCCGTCTCTGCTTATGTATCGACCAGTTTTTTCCAATATCTCAGGGATCGATTTACGATTTATTTTTACAATATGAGTGCCAACAGGGATGTCGTTGTCATTCTGGCCGATCACCGCGAATTGAGGTTGGAACTTCAGCGTGAAGGGCAGACAATAGATTTTTGCGTAGTTGATCTCATCGGTTAAGAAATCATCATTGCCCCCCAAATAGGTATGAAATTCGCCAATCTGAGAAACCAGAGGGAATAGAATGCGATAGTAGGCCAGAAGATTAAGAGGTCTGACGATTGCTTTCTTGGCGTCAGCGAAACTTTGTTCGACTTCCTTTTTTGAAGTGTGGTGGCCGAAATTCGGGTGTTGATCTCTTAGAAGATCGAGCGTGATGTCGAGTTCTTCGTGCATTTCTTCAACCGTGAGTTTTATCCATCCTGCAGCGGCTGTTGAACTCCCGACACTGAACTGTGCGAAGAGGAAAAGGGTGGCAAAGAAACAGCTCAAAAACTTCCGCACGCTTCAACTACTCAAATGGTCAAGGAGTCATCACCCTAAATTGATTTTCATCAACAGCCAAACAAAGAAATCAAGAATCGGGTGAACCGTCCAAGTTCCTAGTTTGTATAGTGGTACTCAAAGAATTTGATGCTCCTTGGTTTGGGTTTTGGAATAGGAGGATAATAGAGGACTTCTATCTTCTTCTTGACCAGATCCAACAATCTGTCCTTCTTGAAACTGTCTGCTTTTTTGTCAACGAAGAGCACATCCGGCTTGAAAGTGGAGAACTTTTTTGTGATTTTTTCTAAATGGCATAACCAAGCGACGTGAAGTTCAAATTGGCTGTGAGGAAGAATGTATGCATGTGATGGAGCAGAGCAATTGCGCCCTGGGATACCTCCCGCAACGCCGCCATAGAAAGTTGCCTCGCCGTGTGTTCTGAGGTGGGCGGCTAGCATGCTTGCTGCTGAAGCTGTTCCTCCATCAATCAAGACGTGAATTGTACCTTCGAATGGATTTTGCTGTCGCGCGGTGTCATTGTTGATTAAGACGTTGCCGCCTGGGATTGCTTTTGAGTTTCCCATCCAGCCGCTCACTAAAGATATAAAAGCGTTGGCA
>CAJQQJ010000083.1 GCA_905480445.1 uncultured Alphaproteobacteria bacterium
TGTTGCGCACTAAGGAACGAAGTTATGTTGTTAATTGAATGTCCTCATTGCGGACCAAGAGCCGAAACAGAATACGCTGGCTGTAGTGAAGCACATATCGCCCGCCCTGATGGCGGTGGCCTTGATATGACCGACGGTGAATGGGTTGAGTGGGTTTTCTGGCGTAAAAACACTAAAGGTGTCTATTTGGAACGCTGGAACCATGCCGCGGGCTGTCGCCGATGGATCAACTGTATGCGTGACACCGTCACCAACGAAATCCTGGCAACTTACAAAGCCGGTGAAAAGCCGCCCAAAATTGCCGACGCTGAACGCGAATACAAGTTTTAGAGAACCGCTATGTCACAAAAGTTTCGTTTAGAATCTGGCGGTTTGATAAACCGCGATAAACATGTCACCTTTTCCTTCAATGGTCATGAGCTCAAAGGCTATGACGGCGACACGCTCGCGTCAGCACTGATCGCCAATGGTGTTCATCTCGTTGGCCGCTCTTTCAAATACCACCGTCCTCGCGGTATTATGTCTGCAGGACCGGAAGAAGCCAACGCCATCCTACAACTCGGTGAAGGCGCCTACACAGAGCCAAACGCCCGAGCAACAATGGAAGAGCTCTTCGATGGATTGGTAGCAACCACGTCGAACGCGTTCCCAACTGTGAAGTACGACATTGGGGAAGTTAATTCCCTCCTGTCCAAGATTTTCGTATCTGGCTTTTACTACAAAACTTTCATGTGGCCTTCTAAAGCTTGGAAGTTTTACGAGCACTTCATTCGTAAAGCCGCTGGCATTGGTAAAGCACCTGAAGATCACGACCCAGACATTTACGATAAAACCAACGCCTTTTGTGACGTTCTCGTCGTCGGCGGCGGTCCATCCGGTCTTAGTGCCGCTCTATCTGCAGCCGCAACTGGTGCTCACGTCACACTGGTTGACGACCAAGCAAGCCTTGGTGGCTCACTTATGGCTCAAACTGGCCAGGAGATCGATAGGAAGCCAGCGCTGGAATGGGTAGCAGAAGCAGAAGCGAAGCTTCTCACCTTTGACAACGTGCAGATCATCCAGCGCTCTACAGCGTTCGCTTACTATGACCACAACTATGTTGGCATTTGGGAACGTTTAACTGACCACCTGCCGGTTAAGCCTGAAGGGCTGCCCCGCCAGCGTGTTCATATGATGCGCGCTAAGCATGTTGTAATTGCTTCTGGTGCAATTGAGCGCCCTCTTGTCTTTTGTGACAATGATCGCCCAGGCATTATGTTGGCATCAGCTTGCCGCACTTATGTAAATCGCTTCGCTGCTAGACCTGGCAATAAAGGCGTAATTTTCACCAACAACGATTCAGCTTACGCTGCTGTACTCGACTTAGTTGCAGCCGGCATTGATATCAAAGCTGTTGTTGACGTTAGACAAGATCCTTCAGGTCCTCTTATGGAGAAAGCTGACGCGGCAGGCGTTAAGATCTTAACCAATTCTGCAATCGTCGGCACCAACGGTCGCCTCCATTTAAAATCCGTTGAGGTCGCTGAACTTTCAGAAGACGGCGAAACAGCCAAGTCCGACATTATGGAAATCGAATGTGATTTCTTAGGCAGCTCTGGTGGTTGGAACCCAACAGTTCACCTCCACTGCCAAGCGGGCGGCAAACTTGACTTTGACGAAGAACGTGGCATTTTCACTCCAAAGCCCAACAACAGAACCAATCCGAATACTTCTGTTGGCTCATGCAACGGCGCAATGGGATTGGCGGATTGCCTTTCACAAGGGTTCGAAGCTGGTCAAGAAGCAGCAAAAGCTACTGGGATTAAATTCCGGAAGTCTGGCAAGGCATCCAGTGCTGAAGCTATAGAAGAAGGCAACCGGCGATTACTCTGGTTAGTTCCAGGCAAAAAACCACTTGGCCAATCCGGTAAGCACTTCATTGACTTGCAGAACGACTCAACCGCAGCTGATCTTCAATTGGCTTTGCGCGAAGGCTATCGCTCAATCGAGCACGTGAAACGCTACACAACAACTGGCATGGCAACAGACCAGGGCAAGACTGCGAACGTCAACGCACTTGCTATTGTGGCCCAGACCTTAAATGAAGCCATTCCCACGGTTGGCACAACAACTTATCGCCCTCCTTACGTTCCGGTGACATTTGGAGCAATTGCAGGACGGGATATCGACGCCCTGTTAGATCCGGCTCGAACAACACCGATGCATTCGTGGCATGTTAATGCTGGAGCTGAATTCGAAGATGTTGGTCAATGGAAACGAGCTTGGTACTTTCCTCAGCCAGGCGAAGACATGCATGCAGCCGTTAACCGCGAAGTTGCTGCCATGCGTAATTCCGTTGGTATTCTTGATGCAACCACACTCGGTAAGATCGATGTCAAAGGGAAAGACGCCGCTGAGTTCCTGAACCGAGTTTACACAAACGCTTGGACGAAACTTGGCATAGGCAAATGTCGCTATGGTTTGATGCTCGGTGAAGACGGCATGGTCATGGACGATGGTGTCACGTCACGCATAGCCGAGGATCACTTCCTCATGACAACAACAACAGGCAACGCAGCGCCTGTTCTGGGTCATTTGGAAGACTATTTGCAGACCGAATGGACCGATCTCGAAGTCTACCTAACGTCTGTGACCGAACAATGGGCGACAGCCTCTATTGCCGGGCCCAACGCTCGTGCTTTGCTGAGTGAACTGACCGAAGACATTGATCTTTCTAACGAAGCTCTCCCCTTCATGTCATGGACCCCTGGAACTGTTGCTGGCATCCCTGCCCGTGTTTTCCGCATCTCGTTTACTGGTGATCTGTCTTACGAGATTGCTGTACCAGCCGACTATGGCCTTGCACTTTGGCAGGCATTGATGACAGCAGGTGCCAAATATGACATCACGCCTTACGGCACAGAAACCATGCACGTCCTTCGTGCTGAAAAAGGCTTCATTATTGTTGGCCAGGACACCGACGGTTCAATTACGCCAGTTGATCTGAACATGAATTGGATCATCTCGAAGAAAAAAGGTGATTTTATCGGCAAGCGTTCCCTAGAGCGCGAAGATATGTCGGACCCTAATCGTAAACAGTTGGTTGGCATCTTGACCGACGACCCAAAAGAAGTTCTGCCCGAAGGCGCTCAACTGGTTGAAGTCGTGAAAGACAAGCCACCAATGGATATGGTTGGTTGGGTCAGCTCCTCTTACTGGAGCCCGAATTGTGATCGTTCTATTGCTATGGCTCTGGTCCATGGCGGGCTGAAAAAGATGGGGCAAAAACTCTACTCCCCTCAACCAGATGGGAGGGTGATCACTTGCACAATCTCAGACACAGTTTTCTACGACAAAGAAGGGAGCCGTCAAAATGGATGATTTCATGCGTCAAGGCCCGCTGAATGATTTGGGCCTCGTTGGCCGTCCTTCTGATGAGAACGCATTGGTCACAATGGGTGACGGTGGACGCCCAATGGTGGTTAACCTCAGACTCGATCCAGCCAATAAGGCTGCCATGAAAGCTATTGGCTCACTGCTCGGTGTTGACCTTCCCTTGAAGGCAAATTTTTACGTCGAAGGTAAAGGCTTTGAAGTCCACTGGCTCGCGCCGGACGAATGGATGATTGTCAGTGGAACTGGAAACGGAAACGACCTTGTTGCAAACATAGAAAAAGCTTTGACTGGCGTTCATCACTCGGCCGTCAACGTTAGCGATAACTTTGCTGTCATTACAGTGGAAGGTGAAAAGGCCCGTGCCTTGCTGCAGAAAGCGATCCCCCTTGATTTGCATCCGAGAGAATTTTCAACCGGCATGTCCCTTCAAACTCATGCAGCTAAAACGAACGTGATTTTGCAGCAGACTGGCGATGCACCTTCCTACAAAGTCTATGTGCGTCGCAGCTTTAGCCACTACCTCTGGGCTTGGCTAGAAGATGCCTCTATTGGCTACGGCCTAGCGATTGCGAGCGAGTAATGGCACTTAATCTACAAGAACTAACGAGTAAGATAGACAGCCTCGCCGCAGCGGCTCCGTCTATAGGTGCCAAAATAAAATTTTATTTTGAATCAGATGGTATTCTATCAATCGATGGTACTGCCTCTCCGATGGCTGTTTCCAATGATGACATGGAAGCCGATACAACCGTGAAATGTTCGCTTGAAACAGTAGAAGGCTTGATCGCCGGGACCGTTAACCCGACAACAGCCGTCATGATGGGCAAGATCAAAATCTCAGGTGACATGAGCAAAGCCATGTCCTTAGCGAGCCTGTTCAAAAGCTAAACCAGCCTGACTACTAACAGCAATTAGAAAAAGGGCTGGAAAATTTTCCAGCCCTTTTTTGGTTACGTACGTAGTTTCAAAGGATCAATACATCGCGTCAGGCATTGACTCTTTACGCTTAGCGACAAACGCCAATAGAGCTTCATCGATTGCAGGATCAATTTCAGGCGCTACATAGTCTGCTAGCATCTTATTCATCACATCATGGGCTCTAGCAAAAGTATCCTTGCTTCCTTCGGCTTCCCACTGCTCAAAGGAATTTGAATCCCCCACAGTCGATCTGTAATAAGCGGTTTCGAAGTTTTGCTTTGTGTGCTCACATCCCAGGAAGTGCTGACCTGGGCCACACTCACGAATGGCAGACATAGCCTGGCCGTTTTCTGTAAGATCTACGCCACCCATCTGAACATGAAGCGCTGCCAACTGGTCGGCATCCATGATCATTTTTTCAGGGCAAGAAACCAAACCGCCCTCAAGCCAACCAGCCGCGTGGAGACTAAAGTTCACACCGGCGAGTGTCGTAGGCAAAATCGTATTCGCGCTTTCGTAAGCCGCTTGAGCGTCTGGTAGCTTTGAGGCACAGAGGCTACCACCAGAACGGAAAGGAATGTTAAGACGGCGAACCAACTGGGCCATGCCGTAGATGATCAGTGCAGGTTCCGGCATACCGAACGTCGGGGCACCGGTCTGCATTGACATCGATGAAGCGAAAGTACCGAACACAATCGGCGCACCAGGACGAACGAGCTGCGAGAATGCAATACCCGCCAGTCCTTCAGCCAACGCTTGAGCCATAACGCCAGCCGGTGTAACTGGCGACATTGCGCCACCAATAATAAAGGGTGAAACGATACAAGCTTGATTGTTTTTCGCGTAAACCTTCAAAGCGCCAAGCATTGTGTCATCAAAGGTCATTGGCGAGTTCGCATTGATCAGCGAGGTCATAACCGTGTTGTCTTGAACAAACTGCTCACCAAAAGCAATCGAACAGAGGTCAACTGAGTCTTGAGCTCTTTCTGGTGCTGTCACTGATCCCATGATTGGCTTAGTAGAGTAGCGCAGATGAGTATAGACCATATCCAGATGGCGCTTGTTCACTGGCACGTCCACAGGCTCGCAGATTGTACCACCTGATGAGTGTAGTGCTGGCAGCATGTAAGCCAGTTTTACCATGTTGCGGAAATCTTCAATCGTGGCGTATCGGCGCTCTGTCACATAATCACGATAGAACGGAGGACCATAAACCGGCGCATAAACTGTATTTTTTCCGCCGACAGTTACAGTGCGGGCCGGGTCACGTCCATGGTATTGGTAACTCGAGGGTACAGTCTTACAAAGCTCGCGGCACATTCCCCTAGGGAAACGAACCAACTCGCCCTTAACATCAGCGCCTGCTTCTTTGAGAATGGCAATCGCTTCTGGATCATCCCTAAATTCGATCCCAACTTCTTCAAGAATGGTTTCGGCATTGTATTCGATGATCTCGAGGCCTTCCTCGCTCAAAACTTCCATAGGCGAAAGCTTACGCTCCATAGCGCCTAAGAACTGAACCGCTGTATTTGTGCGTGCTGCTCTTCTCGCTTCAGCTCCGCCGCCACTACGGCCACGAGAACGTCTGCCACCAGATGCTTGAACTGTCATGAAACTTTAACTTTCTTTGTTCGGGATCGGATAGATTGTTGGAATGTAAGTCGTTGGCCTTGTTTTGCAATTTCAATGAATTTGTGACTAGCCATTTGACGACAGGCTTGAGGCATTCAGCGCCATCTCGGAAACAAGAGGTTGCCGATGCCTGTTGGACTCTAAGCCAAAAAAATTCGTAGTTCGTTTAGGCGCATATTTTGCATAGGAACGATTAGAGATTAATTTAAACTGATTCAGGGATTCGCTGTTTGCGTCTCCTGCCGATAATTATTGGTATTTTTATATTGCGAGGTAAAATGCGACACTTATTGCAAATTGCGACTGCGTTGGTGGTTTTAGTACCAGCGGCAGCTTTGGCTTCCAACTTGTCTACTTTTGCGCCAACAGGCGACACCGCAGGCGTTTACGGTCCTGGTACGACAAATAAGTACTATGCCGTTGGGACACCTGGCTTGCCTGGATACGCTGTTCCACAGTTCGCACCTCAGCCATTGCCACTACCGCCGCAGCCTTTCCCTGTTTTGCCACCAATCCCTTCGGCTCCAGTCGCAGCACCTCTACCAATCCCACAACCATTGCCACCCTTAGCACCAGGCTGCCCTGATCTAAACGCACAAGCTTCGCAATTGTCATACAGACTGGCACCTTACGGCATTCAAGTCGGCAGAACAGGTACTGGCATCTTGATTAGAGCCAACAACAACATTACTTTCGCTACAGCTCAAGCCACGCTCCGTCCGCAATTTTCAGCACCTTTGTCTGCGATTGCTCAAAGCCTGAGTGCCTACCCGGGATCAAGCGTCACGATTTCTGGCCACACGGACAGTCGTGGCGGAGACCGCTACAATCTTGTGCTTTCTGCACAACGTGTAAATGCGGTCAGCCGGTTCTTACAGAGATCAGGGCTGTCGGCCACTCGAATTCGAGCCGCTGCGATGGGTGAGAGACAACCAATTGCTAGTAACGCAACGGCCGCTGGGCAGGCACAAAACCGCCGGGTAGAGCTTCAAATCGCGCCACTTCAATCAAACTGCCGCATTTAAACACCAAGACTCCTCGTTTACTAGCAAAGCCCACTTGATAAATTCGAGTGGGCTTTCTATTTTGTTCGATATATCGAACAAAAATCCGGAATAAACGACCGTGTCAAACGCATTCCTCAAACTACTCGCTTCTGGAAAGCCAATTCTTGCTGACGGAGCAACTGGGACAAATCTCTTCGCCATGGGCCTGATGAGCGGTGACGCGCCAGAGTTATGGAACGACGAACAACCTGACAAGATCAGAACCCTCCATCAAAACTTCGTTGATGCTGGCTCTGATATTATTCTGACGAATTCTTTTGGCGGAACAAAACACCGTTTAAAACTACACCAGGCCGACAACCGCGTTAGTGAGCTCAATGAAAAGGCAGCGAAGCTCGCCAAAGAAGTTGCAGATTCAGTCGAACGGCCAGTTGCTGTCGCGGGCTCAATGGGACCAACTGGCGAGTTGTTCGAGCCATTGGGTGCTCTCACCCATCAAGAGGCTGTCGATGCATTCTACGAACAAGCAGCAGCTTTGGCCAAGGGTGGCGCTGACGTCCTTTGGATCGAGACGATCTCCTCGAAAGAAGAATTGCTAGCAGCCTTTGAAGCCGCCGAAAAAACCGGCCTGCCGATCGTCACCACCTTGAGCTTCGATACCAATGGTCGAACAATGATGGGTATCACACCAGCGGACCTTACAGAGATTAGTCCGAAGAGTGAAAAGCTGCCTGCTTGTTATGGTGCCAATTGCGGTGTCGGACCCGCTGAACTGATTGCCATTACGATATCGATGAGAAGTTCTGCAGGCGCAGATGATATTATCATAGCTAAGGCCAACTGTGGCGTGCCTGAATTTGTTGATGGCGAAATCCAATACAGCGGTACGGTCGAGATGATGGCCTATTACGCTGGGCTGGCGGTCGATTGTGGCGCGAAGATTATCGGAGGTTGCTGCGGAACAACAGCGGCACATGTCGCCGCTATGCGCCACGCTCTAGACAACTACAGCCCTCAAGAAGTGCCTGGGATGGCGACTATTGTCGAACGTCTTGGCGACATCACAAGAGGTGCTAAAGCCGATGCCAGCGGTGAAGAGTTAGTGTTGCAAAAACGCGAAAGAACAGGCAGACGAAGAAGTTAGCTTTCACTTCTCCGCTGCTTGAAGCAACGCCTGGCCAAACTCCACAATGGATGGGTAGATAAAATCTGCTAGCGGCTCAAGATCTTCGACGACCCCTGTGCCAGTCATGACCGCTACTGTTGCGCCTGCTCCACCTGAGCGGCCCATGCCTAGATCGTGCGTGTTATCGCCGATTGCTGCCACTTCTGATGCATCAAGTGATGTTCGCTTGCAAAAAGCCTGCAACATTCCAGGGCCAGGCTTGTGACCATAACCAGAATCATAGCCAGCAACAAAATCGAACAAATGAAAAGCGCCAGCTTTTGACAACTGGCTTTCTGCGGCCTCATAGGAGTCGTGTGTAGATAATCCGATTGTATAGCCGCGCGCTTTCAAATCACTCAGCCAAAATTTCAAGTCCGTGACTTGAGCTTCAACCGGATCTGTTCCATCCCGGAAGATCTCATCTGTCTTCTGGATTAGCTCTTCCCAGCTGCGTTCACTTGGTGCCACCTCTAACCAACAGTTTAAGATATCAATTGCAGTACCCGCAGCAATCATAGATCCTGACCCAAAGACACCAGTTTCAGTGTCGTATCCCGATGCCTGCAGCATGCGGTTTGCCAGGTCTTCATCTCCCTCAGCGACAAACATCGCCGCTTCTGTCGCAGGAATATGCCATTCTGAGTGAAAATCGAAAAGAGTGCCGTCCTTGTCAAAAAGAAGCCCCTTAATTGGTTTTAGTTTTTCTAGGTCCACGTACACCACCATAAGATTGTTCACTCGGTTCGTTCACAAAGTGATCAGGTTCTATTCCATCATATCCTGACTTAGCTTAGGTTGAGCCAAACAGGGAATCAAAAAATGTCACCGTTTGTAAAATATCCAGTGCATCTGATCGCCATTTGGACCGTCCTTTTGCTTGCCGCTCTTCCCATCAGGGCGGAAGGCATTTTCACAATCGGTACAGGCAGTGTCGTTGGTCTTTACTACAAAACAGCCGCCGAGATTTGTCGCAACTTCAATGAAACCAAAGA
>CAJQQJ010000084.1 GCA_905480445.1 uncultured Alphaproteobacteria bacterium
TTCTGTGTGAAGACACGAGAGTAACTGCTAAGCTGCTGAACCACTATAGCATCTCAAAAAAGATGTCGCCTTACCACGAGCACAATGCTCAGAGGATGAGACCTGCCATTCTGAAGAAATTAGAATCGGGTCTGCCGGTAGCTTTAGTTTCAGACGCTGGCACACCGCTGATCAATGATCCTGGCTACAAACTTGTTCAGGATTGCATCGAACTATCGATCCCTATTCATGCGCTACCGGGTGCTTCGGCAACCCTGCCAGCCCTCCAGCTATCGGGTCTGCCTTCTTCATCTTTCATGTTCATCGGTTTCTTCCCAGTCAAAGATGCTGCCAGGCGGAAAAAGCTGGATGCCTTGAAAGGCACCGACACGACATTCATCGCCTATGAGACCGCTCCGCGATTGATCAAGACCTTAGCGGCTATGGCCGATCTTTTCCCTGGGTCTTCTGTTTCTGTTTCTCGTGAACTCACTAAAAAGTTCGAGGAGACAAAGCGTGGCACAGCAAAAGAACTACTGGAACATTATGAGACCAATGGCGCGCCCAAAGGCGAGATCGTCATGGTCTTCAACCTTGCAAGCGATGACGTGGAAGCTTCACCAGAAGCAATTGATGAGTTCTTGAGCACTGCATTAGAAAGCCTTTCCGTCAAAGACGCTTCAAAAGAAGCAGCCGCCAAATTCAGTTTGCCAAAGAAACAGCTCTACGAACGTGCATTGGCCCTGAAGGACAACTAATGGTGACCGCCTACTCCAAAGGCAAAGAAGGCGAAAGACTTGCGGCTCTATGGTTGCGCTTGAAAGGCTACAGAATTATCGCTGAACGCTACAAAACACCTTATGGGGAAATCGACTTAGTAGCCAAACGTGGCAGCTTGATTGCCTTCATTGAAGTGAAAGCGACAAAGACAGTGAATGATGGTCTCTATGCAATCACACCCCGCCAACAACAGCGCATTGCGAATGCAGCCCAGATCTGGATCCAAGAAAATGCCGCTAATGACGAACTTGACTATCGTTTCGACGCGCTAATTGTTGCAAAAGGTATAGCGCCTCAACATATTACCAATGCATGGCAAGTAGAATAAAAGAAAGACCTTACTGATGGCCCTAAAAGTCGCCTTCCAGATGGACCCAATCGAGCCCGTCAACATCGACGCAGACTCAACCTTTGTTTTGGCTATGGAAGCCAAAGAAAGAGGTCACAAACTTTATCACTACTTGCCTCAGGACCTATCGTTCAGAGATGGCAAAGTCGTGGCTGAAGTCCGTGAATTGGATGTCCGCCGCGAATACGGCAATCACTTCACGCTCGGCGAACCGCAAGCGACTGACCTCAGTGAAATGGATGTCGTTTGGCTCCGCCAAGACCCGCCGTTCGATATGTCCTATTTGTCGACGACTTACCTGCTGGAGCTAATCCATCCGAAGACTTTGGTGGTTAATGATCCGACAGAAGTCCGCAACGCTCCTGAGAAACTTTCCATCACCCATTTCTCTCACCTGTTGCCACCCACGCTGATCACCCGCAACGTGGCAGAGATCAAAGCATTCCGCGAAGAGCATAAAGATATCATCGTTAAGCCTTTGTTCGGTAACGGCGGCGAAGGCGTGTTCCATCTGAAACCAGGAGACGAAAACCTTGGCTCTCTGCTCGAGATGTTTTTCGCCCGTTCCAGAGATCCGCTGATGATCCAGCGTTATGTGCCTGAAATCAAGAAAGGCGATAAACGTATCATCATCGTCGACGGCGAACCTATCGGCGGTATCAACCGTATTCCTGAAAAAGGCGAAGCACGCGCCAATATGCACGCTGGTGGCAAGGCTGAGAAAGTCGGCCTGACCGACCGCGAAATCGCGATCTGTGACGAGCTACGCCCCTTCCTAAAAGAGCGCGGCATGATCTTCGTCGGCATCGACGTCATCGGTGACTACATGACTGAAATCAACGTCACCTCCCCCACTGGCCTCCAGGAATTGCGTAAGTTTGACGGCACTAACGGTGAAGGCCTAATCTGGGACGCAATTGAGCGGAAATACGAGGCGACACGAGGATAAAAACGAGAAACTCCCAATAGATGTTAGGCAGCCACAAAACAACCGTTGCACAAAAGTGGAGCAATATTGCTGCAATCAATTTGCAAGGCTAGATCAACATCTTGAGGATATCCCCTCTCGTTTAGCTCATCACCTGAAACGGACTCTTTAATCAGTTCGTCAATACTAAATCGTGATTGTTGGTAAGCAGCCAAGGCAACTTGCGCTTCTGACGAGTATTCTACATCAAGTCCTTCGAGGATTGCACCGCAACCCATCAAATCTTCGATGGCAAACCGCAAAGTGCCATCTGGCCAGTGTTCACCTGCTGCGATTAGGGCGATATCTGCGCCGTCGGCGAGTGACAGCGCCATTTTGGCGACCGCTTTGGCATTTCTAAAACAACCGGCCAGCACATACCCGTCTTGAACAGCAGCGGAAATTGCGGATCCATTGGGCGAGGGTAAGAGTAATTTAGTGCCGTTTGTGAGTGAGGTCATAGTTGCAGGTGACAAACTATAATCAAAGTCTTTGTTGCCTCTAGGCCCAGCGACTTTAGCGCCTAACGCATCTGCTGCTGAAACAGCCTCATCAACGCTCTTCAGCGCAAATGGAACAACAGATGCACCTTTTGACGTTGCCACATCAACGCAAGTGGAGAAGGACAAAACGTCTACAATCACAGTAACGGCTACTTTCGCATTGAGAGCCTTTGCACCTGCAAGCCCCCATTCAAAATGGGCGATCAAAGCACCTTTCCTGGATTCATAATTCCTTTAGGATCAAGCGTATCTTTCAACAGTTGCATCAAGTTCAGATTGGCTTGAGGCAGCAGTTTTTGTCGCGTGGCGCGTTTTTCGGTTCCAATGCCGTGCTCTGCTGAGAAAGAGCCACCGATTTCCATCAGATTGCGGTTCACAATTTTCTTAACGGCGGCTTGATGTTGACTGATGTCGCTGTGGCTTTTGATCGACAGATGAAGGTTCCCGTCCATCAAATGCCCGAGCATGATCAGGACAATGGATTCATCCAGTTCCGCTAGTTCTTTTTCAACAGCGTTCGCATAATCGACCAGGTGATTTATGGGAACTGAGACATCGAAGGGGAAACCTGGCGGAAAGTTACGCTCAATGACAAAAGAGTCCTCGCGAATGTGCCAGATCATTCGCCTTTCACTCTCATTTTTGGCGATGAGGGCATCAACGATTTTTTCGGCTTCAAACATTTCTGCTAAGAAGTCTTCGATTGGAGCTGCCTTAGCGCTGGTCTCGACCACAAGATAAAGAGCGGGGTCAGTTTCCGCTAACTGGTTAATAGCTGCAAAATTGGCTTCCTTAGCGCCTAAGGTGGCATAGTTTGACCACATACCTTCAAAAAACAGTAAGTCTGACTTAAAAAATTCGCGCGCGGCGCGCAGTAAAAAGACGCCATCTTCAGTCGTTGGACAAGCAACCAAAGCTGTTTCCCCAATGACATCTGCAGGGTCCAATTTGATAACCACTTTAGTGACAACACCCAGCGTTCCTTCGGATCCAATGAACAGCTGTTTAACGTCATAGCCTTCATTGGCTTTACTCACGACTTTCATATCCGAGATCACATCACCGTTTGGCAAAACAGCCTCAAGACCAAGCACGCGGTTGCGCATTACACCGTAACGAAATGCCTCAAGACCGCCAGCGTTAGTGCCAACCATGCCGCCGACCGTCGCGGTACCGCGTGAAGGAATATTGATGCCCAGCGACAGTCCATGTTCGGCTGCGGCTTCTTGTGCGGCTTGCAGTGTCACACCTGCATCGAGTTTAATGACAGCGGCATCGGCATCGACCTCAATCATCTTGTTGAGACGGTTCGTCATGAGGATCAACTGGCCGTCAACAGTGTTGGCAGCACCGGCGAGCGATGTCCGCCCACCCTGACTAACGACTGGAATTGAATGCTCATTGCAAAAGCTCAACACAGAAGAGACTTGCTCGACTGTTTCCGGCATCACCGCAACACCAGCATCAAGCGACTGCGCATTTTTCCCAGGGTCTAGCAAAGCCAGCGCGTTAGCGCCTTTAAAATTATTCTCGCCAACCAGCTCTCTCAGCATGTCTTGATGATTTTGATCGATCACTTTGCCACTCACTCCAGCATTCACATTGGATTTCTAGGAGCAATTTAGACTTTTCTTTGAAATATCAAAGGGAAGAAACTCACCAATTGCAGATCAACTCCACGCCACACACCCTTACAATCATGGATTGACAGCATCATAACGCCAGAATAGAAAAAGAGAACAAATGTTCTCATTTTCAGGCTGTTTCATGGTCGCTCGCGTACAATCCGTTGCTTTCCAGGGTATCGATGTCTTGCCCGTTGACGTTCAGGTTCAGATAACCAGCGGCTTGCCCAAATTTACGATCGTGGGGTTGGCTGACAAAGCAGTGGCGGAAAGCAAGGAACGTGTCCGATCCGCTCTCTACGCTATGGGCCTGGCTCTGCCGCCCAAGCATATTGCGGTTAACTTGGCACCAGCGGACTTGATAAAAGAAGGCAGCCACTTTGATCTTCCTATCGCTGTGGCTCTATTGGTCGCCATGGAAGTCATTCAAGCCGAAAGCGTGAAACCTTTCATGGTTCTGGGGGAGCTCGGCCTAGACAGCCGGATCGCGGCAGTTAATGGTGTCCTGCCAGCTGCGATATCAGCTGCCTCGCTTTCAATGGGTTTGATTTGCCCGGAGGCACAAGGGGGAGAAGCGGCATGGGCTGGTGAAATCCAAGTGCTCGCACCCGGTTCACTGTTAGCATTAATCAACCATCTTTCGGGCAGGCAAATGATGGCTGCCCCGCAGCCGAAGATCGAAGAACAGAAAGCCGAACTCGCCGACCTTAAGGATGTCAAAGGCCAGGAAAGCGCGAAGAGAGCCTTAGAAATCGCCGCAACAGGTGGCCACAACCTTTTAATGATTGGCCCTCCCGGTTCAGGGAAGTCAATGTTGGCGTCACGATTGGCAGGAATTCTGCCGGATCTTTCACCCACTGAAGCGTTGGAAGTTTCCATGATTCATTCCATTGCTGGGCAATTAAAAGAAGGTAAATTGTTAAAGCAACGTCCCTTCCGTGATCCCCACCACTCGGCGTCCTTACCAGCGCTCGCTGGGGGTGGCTTGAAGGCCAAGCCCGGTGAAATTTCCTTGGCCCATCGCGGTGTACTTTTTCTGGATGAACTGCCTGAGTTTCAACGCGGTGCGTTGGAGGCTTTGCGCCAGCCACTGGAAGCTGGAAAGGTATCGATTGCCCGTGCTAATGCCCACGTTTCCTACCCTGCACGATTTCAGCTAATAGCAGCTCTCAACCCTTGCAAATGCGGCTACATGGGTGATCCCTCAAGAGAATGTTCCCGCGCTCCGCGGTGCGGACAGGACTATCAAAACCGTATATCCGGCCCTCTGCTCGACCGTTTTGATCTTGTTATAGACGTTCCCTCAGTCAGCGCGAAAGATCTTAATCTCCCAACACCAAAAGAGGGCAGTAAAGAGGTAAGGGAGCGCGTTCAGAAAGTAAGAGAAAGGCAGCAAGAGCGATTTAATCAGTTAGCGCCGGACCAAGCAATCACTACTAACGCTGAAATCCAAGGCGAGCTATTAGAGCGCACAGCGACACCTGAACCCGATGGTATCGAGCTTCTACAAACCGCCGCCGAGCGACTGCGACTGTCCGCTAGAGGCTACCACCGTGTATTACGCGTAGCGCGTACCATCGCTGACATGGCTGGCGTTGAAACTATTCTTAGGAATCACGTCGCGGAAGCCTTGCAATACCGCCATCGAAGCTCTTAGTATTTGGCGATCAAAAAAAGAGAGAGCTTATGTCCAAGAAGAAAGAAATCATCGGCGATCCAATTGTGATCAACGGTCGTCAGTTATCGCTGTCCCGGGCTGTTAGAGCGGGCGATTTTGTTTATCTGACCGGACAGGTTCCTTTTAAAGACGGTCAAGTTATGACCACAGGGTCAATCGAAGAACAAACACATGCGGTTTTGACGTCAATCAAAGAGACATTAGCTCTCGCAGGTTGTGAATTGAGTGATGTCGTCAAGTCTATGGTTTGGCTGAAAGATCGTGCAGATTTTCCAGGCTTCGATACTGTTTACGCAGAATACTTCCCAGAAGAGCCTCCGGCTCGTTCAGGCTTAGTCAGTGATTTTCTGGTCGACATCAAAGTTGAGGTAGAAGTGGTTGCTTACAAGCCGCAGTAACCGACGCTAAGCCGCTGTCACCTTACGTTCTCTGTAGAAGGTGTAAATGCCCATTGCGATCACCAGAGTCATACCAAAAAGTGCCAAGGCGTTGGGGACATCGCCCCAAAATAAGAAGCCGGACAAGAGCGACCAGAGAATGATGGTGTAGCGGAATGGCGCGATAGCTGCGATTTCACCAATCCGCATGGCGACGACAACCAAGTGGTAGGCAACAACCAAACAAAGTGCAGCAGCGACCACCGCAATCCATTCTGACTGCGTTGGCTCCACCCATGTTTCCCAATTTTCAGCCCAGCCAAGGATTGCTCCGCCGACCGTAACGGAGAACGCAGCAGCAGCAGTTATTAAAACAGAGGGTGTGTGAGGTCTTGCATTTCTTGTGATCAGATCTCTCGCCGTCACAAGGACAACCGCGGCCAAAGCCCAGCCACTGGCCGGATTAAAACCATCAACCGTTGGCTGTACGATGAGCAAAACACCGATAAAACCGATAGCAACAGCCAACCACCGTCGCCAACCGACTGGCGCTCTTAGGAACAGGAAAGCAAAGACGGTCATTAACAAAGGCATTGATTGCAGGATAGCAGTCGCATTAGCAATCGGCATGTTATAGAGGGCCGACAAGAAACAGAATGAGCCAACGAAATCTAACAGAGAGCGATAGATCACCACTGGGTCTTTGCAGTGTTTAAACGCTTCAAACCCACGGGCGACAACGACCCAAGCCAACAATATCGCAGTGGAGAACAACCCGCGAAGAAACATGATCTCACTGATGGGTAGACGTTCTGAGTTCAGCTTCACGATTGAATCGTTGCAGATGAAGGCCGCCATCGCCGTTAGAATTGCGATAATTCCAAGCAGATTGTTGGGTTCGTTCTCGACACGGGGTTGATCAGACATATGGCTCATACTTAGACGACTTTTGATCAAAGGCGAGACTGAATTCGCTCGCGACCAAGTTTTTCTTGAAAGCCGGTGCGCATAGTTTTAGGCATTGCTCCATTCTCAACACAAGGATCGCATCTCATGACCGATATCGTCATCGTCTCCGCAGCCAGAACACCTGTTGGTTCATTCATGGGTGCGCTCAGTGGTTTACCTGCACATGAGTTGGGCAAAGTTGCAATCAAGGCAGCACTTGAACGCGCTAATCTAGATGCAACCGACGTTGATGAGGTTATTTTAGGTCAGGTCTTAACAGCCGGTCAGGGTCAGAACCCTGCTCGCCAAGCCGCCGTTGCAGCTGGTATCCCTGTTGAAGCTTCCGCTTGGGGCATCAATCAGGTCTGTGGCTCCGGTTTACGGGCAGTGGCCATTGGTGCACAACAGATCGCCGCTGGTGATGCGTCTATCGTAATCGCGGGCGGTCAAGAATCCATGTCGCAATCTACACACTGTCAGAACCTTCGCCCAGGTGTGAAGATGGGCGATTACAAAATGATCGACACAATGATTAAAGACGGTTTGTGGGACGCGTTCAATGGCTACCACATGGGCAACACTGCCGAAAACGTTGCAGAGCAATGGCAAATCACCAGGGATGAGCAAGACAATTTCGCCGTCGCATCTCAAAACAAAGCTGAGGCAGCCCAGAAGGCTGGCAGGTTCGCAGAAGAAATTGCCCCAGTAGTCGTGCCTAATCGCAAAGGCGATATCACAGTGGATCAAGACGAATACATTCGTCACGGCGCAACGATGGAGGCAATGCAGAAATTACGCCCTGCTTTCGCTAAGGAAGGTTCCGTCACCGCAGCCAATGCGTCTGGCATCAACGATGGTGCGGCGGTTGTCATCCTTATGTCAGCCGAAGAAGCGCAGAAACGCGGCCTCACCCCCCTAGCGCGCATAGCATCGAGTTCAACAGCAGGCGTTGATCCAAAGATCATGGGAACCGGCCCAATCCCAGCATCTCGCAAAGCCTTGAGCAAAGCTGGTTGGTCAGCTGAAGACCTTGATCTCGTCGAAGCAAATGAGGCCTTTGCTGCACAAGCATGCGCCGTCAACAAAGACATGGGCTGGGACACCAACAAGGTTAACGTCAACGGCGGCGCCATTGCAATTGGTCATCCTATCGGTGCTTCTGGCTGCCGTGTACTGGTCACCTTACTTCACGAGATGAAACGACGGGACGCTAAAAAAGGCCTCGCAACACTGTGCATTGGCGGCGGCATGGGTGTCGCGATGTGTTTGGAACGCTAAGAAGGCTGATCCTAATTTGATTCGCTTGTATTGAACTTTCGGCTAATACCAATCATTTTAATTAGAATACCTGGCCTTTTATTGCACTTTTTATTTCAAAACCTAGCGCAACCTCCTACGAGAGCGTTTAAAATTGGTAAACGAACCTCAAAATAAGGCACTATGGCTGTACCCATAGAGCATGAGGAGGATCCGATATGGTTTTTAGACGAATTTTACACGCGACGGTTAAATGGCAGTTTTCATTACAAGAGACCTCAGCATAACTAGAGGATTCCCATAGGCTGGAATATTTGGTAACTTTTGTCATGCAGAAACCTTTCGTCAGCCAACCCGAACTTTTTGTGACCACCAGCGATCTTGATCATCCAGCACTTCATGCGCT
>CAJQQJ010000085.1 GCA_905480445.1 uncultured Alphaproteobacteria bacterium
GGATGGACTGTAAATGGCGAACAAGATCGAAGTTCGATTGCGCATTCTCGCTAACCAGAGTGGAGATCTCACTGGCCTCAATCGCTTCTCCTGTGATCCGTTGATAAAGACCAGCAATAGAAGACAGCTCGGAGACATCCAGGTTGCCATCAGATTTTGCTTCTGATGCCATTGCATAGACGATAGCTTCTTTGACCAGCTTTGGATTGCCCTCAGATTCATCAGAAAGCCCAGAGCTAAAAATTTCTTTGATTTGCTCGGTTAACGTCATGCCATTCTCCAGTCCAGTATTATGGATAGAAAGATAGCGCTTGTCGACGCAAAATCTAGGAGGATTTAACTCTTTGTTGATTCTTCAACAATCATTTCTAGTTCCAACCAAAGCTCTTCACTTTCCTCCAGCTCTCTCTGTTTGCTGGTTAGTTGCGCAGTAAGGTCGGCGAAACGTTGTGGCTGCGCGGTAAAGAGGGAGGGTTCTGCCAGCTTTTGTGCGATTGAATCAATATCGTTTTCAAGAGACGACATTTTCCCTGGCAAGGATTTTAGAGCCAACTCTTGAGCATAAGTGAGTTTAGACTTCTTCGAGGGTGCCTTTGTTTTAGGAGCCTCATGTTTAAGAGACGCAATCTTTGGCTTGTCCCTTTGCTTTTCTTTTTCCTGGTTCTCTTTTTTAGCTCTATTGCGTTGAACCATCGCGTCGCTGTAGCCACCGGCATACTCGACGGCAGAGCCGTCACCAGCGAGGAAGATCGTTGAGGTTACCAGCCTATCGAGGAAATCACGGTCGTGGCTTACCAGGACTACAGTGCCCGGATATTCCGACAACATCTCTTGTAATAAATCCAACGTTTCTATGTCGAGATCGTTGGTGGGTTCGTCGAGAATCAGGAAATTCGAAGGAAGAGCAAGTGATTTGGCAAGCGTTAGTCGATTGCGCTCTCCACCTGACAACATTGATACCGGTGAGCGCGCTTGTTTTTCGTCAAACAAAAATTCTTTCAAGTAGGTCACGACGTGGCGCGGATTTCCCTGGACCATAATCTGGTCTCCGCCAGAGTCCGCCAAGGTATCCCACAGCGTTTTGTCGTCTTGCAGACTGCTTCGTTTCTGATCAAGGAAGGTGATGTCTAGATTGGTTCCTTGGCGAACAGTGCCTGAGTCTGGTTCCAAAGATCCAATTAGCATCGAAAGCAACGTTGATTTACCGGCGCCATTCGGGCCAACAATGCCAATGCGGTCGCCACGTGCGATTTTAATAGAGAAATCGTCGAGGATTACTCTGTCGCCGTAAGCTTTGGAAATGGATTTAGCCTCAATCACCATCTTGCCAGAGGTTCTGCCGGCATCTGCGCCAAGTTTCACGGAGCCAACGTGGTCCAGCTGGTCAGCGCGCTCTTCCCTCAGCTTGTGAAGCCGTCTGATCCGGCCTTCATTACGCGCTCTCCTGCCAGTGATGCCTTCCCGAGACCACCTGGTCTCTTCAACAATCAGCTTGTCAAGTTTGCGTTGATCTTCGGCTTCTTTCACTAAAACCTGGTTTGACCATTCCTCGAAGTCGCCGAATCCTTTTTCAAGGCGCCGAGTTTTGCCCCGATCGAGCCAACAGACTGCTTTTGTCAGATTTTTGAGGAATGCTCTATCGTGGCTGATGACAACAATTGCACCTGGATAGGTTTTCAGTTCTTCCTCCAGCCATTCGATGGTATCGACATCAAGATGGTTGGTTGGCTCGTCCAACAGCAGCACATCAGGTTCAGACGCAAGTGTTCTGGCAAGCGCTGCACGGCGACCTTCGCCACCGGAAAGAGAAGTCACAGACTTGTTTGGGTCTAGCTTCACGTTCTCGAGCGCTATTTCCGCCCGGTAGGTCTCTGTCGCTTGGTCGTCGGGCAAGCCGTCGACAACAAAGTCTTTCAGTGTCTCAAACCCGGAAAAGTCGGGCTCTTGATGAAGGTAGGCTATTCTGCACCCTGGCTGCAGGAAGTACTGGCCATCGTCTGCCTTCACATCGCCCGCCAAAATTTTGAGCAGGGTGGATTTTCCGGCACCATTCCTGCCGACAATGCACATCCGCTCTCGCTTTGAGATCATGATCTCAACATCTTTGAACAGCGGGCGGCCGCCAAAAGTCAAAGAGGCATTTTGAATAGAAAGAATTGGCTTTGAAGTGGACATGAACCAGCTTGTCAGTAGAGGGACGGTGGCACTACATGGTAGGACTGCAAGAGACTGTCAAGGATAAGCGTCAGGCGGCTTCTGTCTTAGCAAAAAACTCGTCGATCAACTGAGGCGTCATGCCTTGATTGACGTTGGTGAAAGTCTCAACAGAAGCTTTAGCAGCATGAATTCCGTGAATAATTGCACAGTCTATGTCATTGCCTAAAGAAATCGACGCCACGGTACCAGCGGTCAGCGCATCACCAGCACCGCTCACGTTAACAACATTCGCCGGGAGCGTTTCAATGTGTCTAATCTCACTTCGATCTTGAACACCATAAACCAAACCATCGGGGCCAAGGGTAATTACAGCCAGTTTTGCACCTTGGGCCAGCAAGTCAGATGCGGCCTCTTTAGCTTCCTTCGTTGACGCTAACTCACGATCCAGCAGTATCTCAGCTTCGACCCTATTAAGGAACAGGCCGTCTAAGGCTGGCAAGATCGGCAGGAAGTTTTTAACGAGAGCAGCTGAGTCAGCAGCGGCAAACAACTGTGTACCTACTTCCTTTGCTTGTTTGCAAAGCATCTCTAGCGCGTCACTTTGTACGTGATTGTCAACGATCCAGTAACGCCATTCTTCTAGATTGGTCAGGTGGCTTTTGAGCCAGGCCTCATCGAGTGCCTGATAGAGCGATAGATCGGCCAACCCAAATTGAATATTTCCATCGTCGCAGACCAAAGTTGTCGACCATCCCGTGCCACTCTCATCCAGCAACTCCATATCTCCAGTGTCGACGCCGGATTGGTTCAGCGCACGCAGTAGCTCTTTGGCTTCTTGATCGTTTCCAAGCACAGATAAGAGCTTAACAGGAAATCCCAACACGGAGAGGTCCATAGCTGTGTTTAAGCTAGCACCACTGGGAACGCGCTGCGTCGAAACCGAGTTAAGCTGATGCATTTTCAAAGGGGAGGCGAGGGAGGCAAGCCTATCCCAGTGCGCGGCACCGATGCAGGCAATCTTAGGGCGCTTCAATGGAGTCATAGCCATGCTAGACAAAGATCCTTTCCCTGATCCGATCGAATTTCCAGCTGGATGACCAGTTGAACGAATCACGAACCGTAACAGAGCAAATTATACCGTGATCTACAATCGCAATTTAGGAACGCCAGCTCTGCGTTTTTTGCATGGCTGCCTTGTGCGATGGGTA
>CAJQQJ010000086.1 GCA_905480445.1 uncultured Alphaproteobacteria bacterium
AAGCTCTGGTGTGCCGGACGGATAGCTCAAACCCTTTTCTGGGTGCTGGTCGGCCAGGTAGGTGACGATTGCTGCAGTATCCTGAACCAAATTCTCACCATGACGAAGTGCCGGAACTTTACCGGATGGATTGGCGGCGCTCATCACTTCGGAATGGGGACCGGCAATCGTGAAATCGTATTCTTGCTCTAGCTCTTCAAGCGCCCAAGTGACGCGAAGTGAGCGAGTTTGTGGGCGACCGATAATTTCGTACATGGGGCTTCCTTTGATTTCCTCGTGATCAGGTTTCAAAAGGAAATGGTTCAGTTCAGACCATTAGTCAATGTTCGAAAGCAAAAGCGTGCAATGAACACCGCTGTCATCCTAATCGATCGAAGTGAGTGGAAGGATCTATTGCAGGATTGTCGATCTAGATCTTTCGGTTCGCTTTCGCTCTCTCAAGATGACTGCGAGTTCTAGTGCTATTCTCAACAGCAGCCTTCAACACCAGCCCCTCAATCAATGATCGGCTGCAGGCTTTGTTCCAATTGAGAGCGCAGATGTTCGTGTTGCTTAGGCAGCTTAAGGGCCAGTCCTAAGTCGTCAGGTTGCTCGTCGCGGCCAAAACCTGGTGCGTTGGTGGCGACTTCGAAGAGGACACCACCGGGAGAACGGAAGTAGATTGACTTGAAATAGTCCCGATCCATAACTTTGGTGACTTGATAACCGGTGTCTTTCAGGGCGCTTTGAACTTCTTTTTGCGCGGCCTCATCTTCGACTGCGAAGGCCACGTGGTGAACAGAGCCTGCACCTTGCTGAGCCTCCGCAACGGCAGGCAGGGTTTCCAGATCAATCAGATTAGCGCGGTTACCGTTTTCAATGGCGAAGCGCTGTACTGAGCCTTCTTTCGCGATGCACTGGTAACCCATGAACTTCAACAGCTCAATCGTTGCTCGTTGTTTTTGCAGGCGCAAGGACACGGAATGAAAACCACCAATGGCGGCGAGGTAAGGCACGCCATTTCCGGTCCAAGGATCGGCCGTGGTTCCCTCGGCTTCTTCGAGGGCAAAGTAGTCGCCGTCTGGTCCTTGGAACGCGAGACGTTTCTTTCCAAAAAGGTTCGTTTTACCCAGGATCGGCGCATTGAAATCACTGAGCCTTTGTTCCCAATAACCCAAAGAGCCGATGGGGATGGTGAAAGCAGTTGTACCAACTTCGCCTGTACCGGGTGAGCCTTGAGTGCGGTTGGGAAAGGGAAAGTAGGTCACGATTGAACCAGGACTGCCGGCACCATCGCCGTAATAGAGATGGTAGATATCCGGCCGATCAAAGTTGACGGTTTTCTTAACGCGCCGCATGCCCAAAGCTTTTGTAAAGAAATGGTTATTTCTTTGCGGATCACTGGCAATTGAGGTCACGTGGTGAAGGCCTTGGATTTGCTGCAGCATTCTCATTCCTGTGTTAACTCCCGCAAGTTTAGCTCGTTTAAAGGAAGCTAGAAGCCCTTGATTTTGCAACAACTGTTAACCAAGGAGAAACAATAGTAACCTGAATGTGAAACAATGAGAGGTGACGACGGGATCGAGCAATTCATTGCCTCTCTGAAAACTCTGACATCAGGGTATTGCAGACAGTCGGGATCGTATCTATGAGCCCAGTCTCATGAAATTGGCTTTAACCCTTGATCCCCTAGATCCGAATCTGAAGCCAATCTGGGACCAGTAAAATGAGGGAGCTTATGTTGATGTTGCTTTGGAAGGAATCGTCGATTTGTTGGAGTTGAAGTTTCTGCTTTTGACCAAAATGCTGTTATGCTGGGTTTTGTTACGCTGAACAAGGACAGGAATCATGCTGCGTAGGAAATTTCTGGCGACAACCACCTTTTCTTTAGCCGCGCCATTTATACCAAGAATGGCGCTGGCTTCAGAGCCCGACGTTGTGGTGATTGGCGCAGGCGCTGCTGGTATGGCAGCCGCAAGGGAACTGACGAAACGTGGGGTTTCAGTCACAGTCCTAGAGGCAAGCAGTCGCATTGGCGGCAGGGTCTTCACGGATCAATCAACCTTTGGTGTGCCCTTCGATGTTGGCGCCCATTGGTTGCACCGCGCCAGTCACAATCCCTTCGTCAAGTACGGCCAGAAAAACGGCTTTACCCTCTATCCCGCACCAGGCGAGCTGAGCCTCTTTGTAGGCGACAGGGAGGCAACCAGTGCCGAATACAGCGCCTACGAGAAAGCCTACGCCAAGACCAGGCGCGCCATTTCTAAGGCCGGAGGGCGTAGTAAAGACGTCAGCGCGGCCTCCGTTGCGCCTAAGCTGGGCGAGTGGCAAGACACGGTTCAGATGGCCATTGGGCCTTGGGAGATGGGCAAAGACTTCGATCATTTCTCCTGTGTCGATTGGTACAGCGGTGAAGACGGCACAGACTGGTTCTGTAAGGAAGGTTTCGGATCGATCTGGGCTCATTCTGCCCAAGGAGTCCCTGTTTCGCTCAACACGAAAGTCAGCGCCATCGACTGGAGTGGCAAGGGTGTAGTTGTCGAGACCAACCATGGAATCTTGAAGGCCAAGGCCTGTTTGGTGACAGTATCAACCGGCGTGTTGGCCAGCGACGCCGTCACATTCACCCCGGCGCTCTCGACCAAGAAACAAGAGTCCTTCCACCAGATTTCCATGGGACACTATGATCACATCGCCATGCAGTTCTCTGAGAACTTCTTTGAAACCGGTGATGATGAATATCTGCTCTATAAGCTAGACTCTGAGGGGGCCAAATCACCACGCGGCATGGGCATGGTCACCAACCTTTCTGGCACCAACCTCTCGATTGGTGATGTCGGCGGTGGCTTTGCCAAGGAACTAGAGGCCGCAGGAGAAGCCGCAGCATTGGACTTCGGCCTGTCAGAGCTAAGGAAGATCTTCGGCGGCGTTGTTGACCGGACCTTCATCAAGGGCCGCTTCACCGCCTGGGGCCAGAACCCCTACACCTTGGGCTCCTATGCCTCTGCCGAACCAGGTGGTCACAAGTACCGCAAAACCCTGCGCCAAACCGTCGGTAAGCGCATCTGGTTCGCTGGTGAAGCCTGCCACAAGGAAGAATGGTCCACAGTTTCCGGCGCCCACAAAACCGGCATCATCGCCGCAAAGCAGATCGCGAAAGCGGTGGGGTGATTGCACCGCGTACTAACTCCCGGCTAGTTTTTTGCTGCAGTATCGTATTCTTCTCGAGCCTTGTCGATTTTGACGAGATTATCCAACGCCCAGTGGCCTAGTGCACTCACCGGTTCGCGAAACGACTCTCCCATTGAGGTGAGGTTGTATTCAACCTTGGGCGGGATCGTTGGATAGTAGGTTCGGTTAACAAGCCCATCTCGCTGAAGTTCACGTAAAGTCAGGCTCAACATCCGTTGTGAAATTCCCAGATTACGCTTCAATTCATTGAATCGAAGTGTCCCATACTGGGAAAGTGAGATGATAACGAGAACACTCCAACGGTCGCCAACACGTGACAAAACTTCATTGATGCGTTTGCAATCCGGACATTGTTCTGTGCCAAGCAAGTAAGTTCCCCTCATGTAACCAAGGCTCAATATTGTGCCTACTTGTGGAAATTTCCAGTTCTGAATATACAGCCGGTTACAAATGTATACTGCTTTTTACGAATACAAACAATAGGAACTAAAATGACGAACAGTACCCTGATCAAACAACTAAACTGGCGATACGCGACAAAGAAAATGGACCCGACAAAGGCTGTTCCTCAGACTAAGGTCGATGCGATTGTAGAAGCTATCCGCATGGCACCAACATCAAGCGGTACTCAACCGTTTGAGCTTATCGTGGTAACCAACCCAGAGGTTAGGAGTGAAATATGCAAAGCCGCAGATGGTCAGGCCCAAATTACTGATGGATCGCATCTTTTAGTCTTTGCGGCATGGAACAATTACACAGCCGAGCGTATTGACCAGGTTACTGAATTGTCGACTGCAGAGCGTGGCGAATTGCCGATGCTAAACGCCTATTACGAAAATCTGAAGAACAATTATCTGCCACGTGACGCTGAAGTCAATTATGCACACGCTGCTCGCCAGGCCTATATTGCGTTAGGTATTGCGCTGGTGGCAGCTGCTGAGCAAGAAATCGATAGCACGCCGATGGAAGGATTTTCCTCCGCGAAAGTCGACAAGATTTTGGACCTGAACGAGCGGGGCTTGCGCTCAGTCGTATTAATGCCTTTGGGCTATCGAGATCCATCAGCCGATTGGTTGCTGCCAATGAAAAAAGTGCGCAAGCCACGCGACACCATCGTGACACAAATCGATTAAACTAACTTTTACAAAACAACTGGCCACTAATCCTTTCCTGGAAAGTGATGGTTGATCCTGTAAGGATGGGACAAAGTAACATGAGTATTATACGTAAACTATTTGGAACGGCTCCAACACCAACTGATGACGGCGCGTTTAACCCCTCGCCGTTGGCCCTAAAACTGGCTACGTCATCCAAGACCGATTATGACGGCGGTGCTTATTCCGAGCCGTACGAGGGCGGGAAACTGCGAGTTCTTATGGTCTGTACCGAAGAACGCAATATGGTCATGGGCAACGGGAAAAAATTTTCGACAGGTAACCACCCTGTAGAAATGGCATTGCCGATGCTACACTTCTTGAATGCAGGATTTGACATTGATGTTGTTACTCCTACGGGCGCGCCAGCAGTTATCGAAATGTGGGCGATGCCAGATCGTGATGAAGATGTAAAAAAGCTGTTTCATGACTTTGCCAGTGAACTCGAAAATCCCGGTAGCCTTGCGGATTTTGTAACCAACTCTATGACCGCCGATGCGCCATATATTGGTGTTTTCATACCCGGCGGTCATGGCGCAATGCTAGGCTTGCCAGAAAATGGGGACGTCGGAAAGTTGTTACGTTGGGCACACGGTAAGGGGCTACATACAATTTCGCTATGCCACGGGCCAGGTACATTGATGGCCGCGCAAGAAGGGTCTGATTTCATCTACGATGGATATGAAATCGCCTTGTTCCCTGATTCTGTTGATAAGCAGACACCGATGATTGGTTATTTGCCAGGTCCGATGCCTTGGATGTTAGGTGAGAAACTAAATGCTCTAGGTATGACTATCGTTAACAACAAAGCGGTGAGAACGCCGGTGCAATAATCCACCACTGAAGCGGCGGAATATTTCTGCTGTGGCCGGAGTAAAAGTCCGCCAGTGTTAAGCTCTCTGTTTTGTCAG
>CAJQQJ010000087.1 GCA_905480445.1 uncultured Alphaproteobacteria bacterium
TGCTACGGTGCCGCCAATTAGGTTGATGGACAGATTACCAGTGTAAGAAGCGCTTGCAAGTCCTACACTGTTGGAACCTGTTGCCGTAACATCTGCGTTGTTTTCTAGCGTGTTATCGTCTTGGGCTAGTGCCAAAATACCAAAAGAGTCTGGCCCAGTTACAGTAATGTTTCCGCTGTTACTTACTGTTGAATTTGCACCGGCCATGCTAAGCAAGCCTGAAGCCCCCACATCTATTGTATAGCCTGTCCCATAAGGTGGTGGGTCAATTGCCGCTGTTGTCGTGCCTGACGCTACAATAGTACCTGAATTTGTTATACTAACGCTCTCGCCTGCAGATGCATAGATACCGTTGCCGGTTGGACCTACAGCAGAGAGATTGCCACTATTCTGGACGGTAACATCAGCAAAATTTGAAAAGCCCAAAATGCCATGTGTCGGTTGTGGGGCACCTGTGGCCGTAAGATCTCCTGAGTTAGTGATACTGACGCCGTCAAAATGGCCGATAGCGTAGATAGCGTCATCGGCAACGGTGATGGAATTCGTGTTGGTTAATTCAACATGTTTAAAGGCATTGGCATTGAGACCATCTTTGCCGCCCGTTATTGAGCCTGTGTTAGAAATCTTGATGTTTCCGTAGCGACTAATGTTTTTTACAGAATCTATTGTTGCATCTGACGTGCGAAGATTTCCCGTGTTGATTAAATGGACATCGTCGACAGCACGTATTTCGATTGTTGAGCTAAACGCGGTAATTGCGCCTGTATTCTCGAGTTGAATCGCACCGGAATAACCCGTCAGCAATTGAATGCCTTCGGCGTTACCTGAGGTGATGTTGCCTGCATTTGTCACCGTCAGGTCTCCCTCTACAGTGCCTGCGCCAATGCCATCACTAGCAACTGTAATGTCACCCAAATTGTGCAAAGTAACTTCGTGTATTCCGACGGCTAGAATACCAGTTGAGTTGTTGTTGGTGAGATTAATATTGCCGCTGTTATGAATATAGAAATCGGAATCAAAGTTTCCGGAAGTGTTTCTGCCGTCTAGAGCCTGAATTCCTACAATCCCAGCGCCAGAGATGTTTCCTGAGTTAATAATATCTAAATCAGTTTCTCCGTTCGTTGTAACTTCGATACCTTTGCCAGCTTCACTGGTTGTGATCAAATCACCTCGGTTGTCTATGTTAACTGTACCGGCTCCATTAAATGAGGAGACGCCGACTTCCAACGCTTGAGTCCCGGAGGTGATTTGAGCATAGTTGGTCAAGTCAATGACTGCTTCATCAATCCGATTTGCAGGTTTTCGGTAGTTGAAAATCGACAAATGCATGCCTCTAGAATCTTCGTCGGACGCATTGATTTGACCGTGGTTTCTTACAGAAACCGTTCCAAAGTCGCTAAATATCCTGATGCCATCGGTTCCTGGCCCTGTTACAGAAACATCACCGTAGTTGTTAACAGAGACGGTCTCATCCGCGCCGTAGATGCCTATTCCAGCGGCAAAAAAAAGCCCATTACTAACTATAATGTCGGCGTGATTGTTAATGGTGGTGGAGCCGATGTTCACAATTCCGGGTCCGCCAATGGTAGTTATTGAGCTGCCTTGCTCAACATTGATCGTTAAGTCGTCGCGGAAAAATTCGATTGATGTCGTAAAATCACCACTGCAAGTAACTGTATCACCGGACGATGGCCGGGCTGGATCACAGACACCTGGATCCGCAGAACTGTCTAGTACCGATAACAAACCAACAAGAGCAACGCTGCTTAGCAACAGAGACAATCGGTTTGCTTTTCGTTTCTCAAGAAATGAACGGAGCTCGGGAGTCTGGTCTTGGGACTTTGCGCTTAAATACATTGCTATTCTCAAAATAAGTAGTCGAGGCGGGCTTAAAAAATGGTTGCCCTCATAAAATCACTCTTTCTATGCTTTCTTTCCTTTAAGTTGTAAACGTTTGATTCGTTTTCGAGTCCCCATAATTAGAAGTTTTAGTAACCTACATTGCCTTTTGCGGAGGTTTGGCATTAGGTAGGCTCTCTAGTAATCACCCTAATGGAACAATCGATAATGACGGCTTCATCTCCTACAGCGGCTTTGTTTGCAGACATGCAGGCTTGGCGCCATGACTTTCACAGCCATCCGGAACTAGGTTTTGAAGAAACGAGAACTTCTTCCAAAGTTGCTGAATTACTTGCCAGCTTTGGTGTTGAGGTCCACGCTGGCGTTGGTGGCACTGGTGTTGTCGGTGTTCTTAAGAAAGGCAGCTCTGCTAAATCACTGGCACTGCGGGCAGATATGGATGCATTGCCAATTGTTGAGGCAACAAACCTGCCGTACCGCTCTGAAACGTCGGGAAAGATGCATGCTTGCGGTCATGACGGGCATACTGCGACTTTGCTGGGGGCCGCGGCGCATCTTGCGAAGTCGGGAGATTTCGACGGCACAGTTTATTTCTTCTTCCAACCCGCGGAGGAACACGGGCGCGGTGCTTTAGCCATGATGAATGACGGCCTGTTCGATCGCTTCCCGGCGGATGCTGTTTATGGCATGCACAACATGCCTTCTATTCCTCAAGGAAACTTTGCGACGGGAACCGGACCTATGATGGCCTGCGAAGACAACTTTGAGATTGTCGTTGAAGGCAAAGGAACACATGCAGCTATGCCACACATGGGCATTGATCCTATCGTGTTGGGGTCCGAATTGGTTCTGTCATTGCAATCTGTTGTCTCTCGTTCCGTTAATCCCGTTGAAAAAGCAGTTGTCTCGGTGACAGAATTCATAACCGATGGGTCGAGAAACATTCTGCCAAGCCAAGTGGTTTTGCGCGGTGATGTTAGAGCCTTCGACCAGGTCATTCAAGATCAGATCAAGGATGCCATGGAATCACGTGTCGCCGGAATTTGCGCCACCCAAGGGGCGACCTATTCTTTCTCCTATAGCCACGAGTTCGTAGCGACAGTGAACACAGCTGCTGAGACTGAAGCGACGGCTTTGGTCGCGGAACAAGTTGTGGGATCAGACCGAGTTAACCGTGAAGGCGGCATTGTGATGGGGTCGGAAGACTTCGGCCATATGTTGCGCAAAAAACCTGGTTGCTTCTTCTTCCTTGGTAACGACAAACCGGGCCAGTCGACCATTGGTCTGCACAGCCCACAGTTCGATTTCAATGATGAGCTTTTGACAATCGGCGCAGACCTTTGGGTGTCACTTGTTGAAAGCGAACTTAAGTGAAGAAAGCTGACCGTCTATTAGAGGTTCTGCAACTTCTGCGGCGATTGCCCAAACCTGTCACGGCGCAACGCTTGTCCGACGAACTCGAGGTATCACTGAGGACTGTCTATAGAGACATCGAGGCACTACGGGGCTTGCGGGTATCAATCGAAGGTGAGGCGGGGGTTGGCTACATCTTGCTTGATGACGGACTATTGCCGCCGCTTATGTTCACAGCGGACGAAGTAGAGGCCATATCGCTCGGCTTGAGACGGGTAATGACCTTGGGTGACGATACACTTACTCTGGCGTCTGAGAATGCTTTATCAAAAATCAGAGCCGTACTGCCGCAAATCTTACAAGTGCGTGTTGACCACGGGGTGTCTCATTCTCATGCTTTCGTATCTCGTGAAAGAATAGATATAGATCTCAAGGAGTT
>CAJQQJ010000088.1 GCA_905480445.1 uncultured Alphaproteobacteria bacterium
TGCTCTACAAGCTGTTGGTTTCACGATCACAGCAATCAGAGACGTTTCTCCTGTTCCACACAATGGTTGCCGTCCAAAGAAAAAGCGTCGCGTTTAAGACGCCGCAAAATAAAAACTTTTTGGGTCAGTGCATCGTTTTGTGCTGGCCCTTACGCGTAATTTAGGTTTGTACAGAAAAGCTGCTTGCTGGCTTTTCAATTAGAAAGAGGTCTCAGGTGCTTCAGAAGAACTGGACAGAGTTAATAAAGCCTACCAATCTCAACGTAGATAGCGGCAGCGACCCTACGCGGAATGCCAAGATTGTTGCTGAACCTTTAGAGCGTGGCTTCGGCCTGACGCTTGGTAATGCGCTGCGTCGTATCCTTCTTTCCTCATTGCAGGGTGCTGCTGTAACGTCAATTCAGATTGATGGTATTCTTCACGAGTTTTCGTCACTTCCTGGCGTTCGTGAAGATGTTACAGACATGGTGCTGAACATCAAAGGTGTTGCGCTTCGTATGCACGTAGAAGGCCCTAAGCGGGTTCGTCTTCGTGGACACGGCCCTGGCGAAGTTACAGCCGGTATGATCGAAACTGGCCCTGACATTGAGGTCATGAATCCCGACCATGTTATTTGTACACTCGATGATGGTGCAAATCTTAATATGGAGATGACAGTTGAAATGGGCAAGGGCTATGTTCCTGCTGTTCAGAACCGTCCTGAAGACGCACCAATTGGTCTTATTCCAATCGATGCGATTTACAGCCCGGTTCGCTCTGTTGCTTACCGTGTGGACAATACTCGCGTGGGACAGCAGACTGACTATGATCAGTTGAATCTGTCAATCGAGACCAACGGTGCGATCACACCGGAAGACTCCATCGCTCTCGCTGCTCGTATTCTTCAGGATCAGCTTTCACTCTTCGTGAACTTTGACGAGCCTGAATCTGCAGCAGCTCAGAAAGATGAAAAAGAAGAGCTTCCATTCAACCGCAATCTTCTTCGCAAGGTTGACGAGTTGGAGCTTTCTGTTCGCTCTGCCAATTGCCTCAAAAACGATAACATCGTTTACATCGGTGACTTGGTTCAGAAGACAGAAGCTGAGATGCTTCGCACACCAAACTTTGGTCGTAAGTCATTGAATGAGATCAAAGAGGTTCTCGTTCAGATGGGGCTCCATCTTGGTATGGAAGTTCCGAATTGGCCGCCAGAGAACATCGAAGAATTGGCTAAGCGTCTCGAAGAGCCGTTTTAAGCTAACTGACGACTAATTCACCCGCTTCTGGCTCTGAGAAGCGGGTGTTTAAACGCCTGACAAACAAAAGGCGGAACATAATAAAGTATAAACCGGGCAAAAGCCCCCAGAGAGAGGTCGTGAACCTCAGGAGAAAAGATAATGCGTCACCGTAATCAAGGACGTAAGTTCAATCGTACGGCCAGTCACCGCAAAGCGATGTTTGGCAATATGGCTGCTGCACTCATCAAGCATGAGCAAATCAAGACAACACTACCAAAAGCCAAAGATCTTCGCCGCTATGTTGAGCCACTAATCACTCTTGCTAAGCGCGGTGATCTGCATGCTCGTCGTCAGGCACTTGCTGTTCTTCAAGATACTGCTCTTGTTGCTAAGCTGTTTGACGTTCTGGGTGAGCGTTACAAAGAGCGCAACGGTGGTTACACGCGCGTGTTGAAAGCCGGTTTCCGCTACGGTGACATGGCTCCTATGGCCTTTATCGAATTGGTTGATCGTGATCCTGAAGCGAAAGGTCTAGATTCTGGTCTTACAGCTGATCGCGAAGATGAGGACGAAGAGGGCGAAGAGTAAGCCTTCACCTACTCGTCAAGAAGAATTGAGAGCGGCTTTCGAGCCGCTCTTTGCATTTTGCGAAACTCTTAACTACATTGGCGCTAGTATTTTAGCATCGAGGAAGTCCCCAAAATGAGAGCTCTGTCGAAACTTGGCTTTATCATTTTAGTCACCTGTCTGTTCTTGCCAATCACGGCAGCAACAGCTCAGGAAGTGCCCCAATCCCGTGAGCAAATCAGCTTGAGCTATTCACCATTGGTGAAAAGCGCGGCACCTGCAGTGGTAAACATTTATACAAAGACTGTGGTCCAAACCCGCAAAAGAAATTCACCTTTTGCTGGGGATCCGTTCTTTGACCGTTTCTTCGGTGATGGCTTTGGTTTCGGCCAACCGCGTGAGCGTGTGAAGAACTCACTTGGATCCGGAGTTATTCTCGATCCTTCGGGAATAGTGGTCACGAATTTCCACGTCATTAGAGGGGCTACTGAAATAAGAGTTGCTCTAAATGATCGCCGTGAGTTTAGCGCGGAAGTCATTTTGTTGGATGAACGAACTGACATGGCTTTCCTCAAGTTGGATGTTGAGAACGAGGTTTTTCCTTTCTTAGATCTACGCGACTCAGATACTCTCGAGGTAGGGGATCTAGTACTGGCGATCGGAAACCCTTTCGGTGTCGGACAGACTGTAACATCCGGGATTGTCTCTGCCCTTGCTAGAACGGGTATAGGGGTGAACGACTATTCGTTCTTCATCCAAACAGATGCTGCGATTAACCCGGGTAATTCGGGTGGTGCTTTGGTGACTCTCGATGGCAAGTTGGCAGGAGTCAACACGGCCATTTACTCGCGAAGTGGTGGATCGAATGGCATCGGCTTCGCCATCCCCAGTTCTATGGTCAAAGTTCTGTTTGAAAACGCCAAACACGGTAAAGCGATTGTTCGACCCTGGCTTGGCTTAGAAGGTCAAGTTTTGACCAGTGATTTGGCGCAAGGGCTGGGGATTGGCCGTTCAGGCGGTGTCATCATCACACGCGTTCACCCAAACAGCCCAGCAGCCGTTGCTGGCTTAGATAAAGGCGATGTCATCCTGGCACTTGATGGCCAGGAGGTTTTGGATACTCAGGCTTTTCGTTTCCGCCTAGGCACGAAGTCAGTGGGTGCCATTGCCGTGTTAACCGTTTGGAAAGACAGGGTTGAACAAGACGTGGTTTTGGAACTGATAGCACCTCCAGAAACCATTCTGCGCAAAGAAACAAAGATTGAAGGTCGCAGTCCCTTCACTGGTGCCACGGTGGTGAATTTGTCTCCAGCAGTTTCAGAAGAAATGGAACTTTTTGGAGAATGGGAGGGGGTCGCAGTTGTCAAAGTGGAGCGTGGTAGCCCAGCTGCATATAGTCGGTTCCGCGAAAGCGATCTGATTTTGTCAGTCAACGGCGTTCAGATTGAAACAGTAGCAGACCTTGTTGATATTGCTAATCGAGCGTTACGCCAGTGGGAAATCACTTACAAGAGGGCAGGGCGGGTACTAAAGATTCGCCTGGCCTTTTAGAGCATCTAATCTGTGGGTGATGAGAACCTTTTTTCGAGGCAGTTGCAAACCAAACCTCTTGCCGAACGGCTAAGGCCTGAAAACCTAGAGCAAGTCGTCGGTCAAGATCATTTGTTGAAATCTGATGGGCCTATTGGCCGGATGGTGGCTCGCGGAAAAGTTACGTCCTGCCTCCTTTGGGGGCCTCCTGGCTGTGGTAAAACCAGTCTGGCACGATTGCTTGCCAGACACTCGGGGCTTGAATTTGAGCCTTTGAGTGCTGTGTTCTCCGGTGTGTCCGATCTGCGAAAAGTCTTTGAGCGTGCCAAAGAACGACAGTTTTCCGGTATTGGCACTCTGCTTTTTGTCGACGAGATCCATCGGTTCAATCGAGCGCAGCAAGACAGTTTTCTGCCCTACGTTGAAGACGGCACAGTGGTTCTGATTGGTGCCACGACTGAAAATCCATCTTTTGAGCTAAACGCAGCCTTACTTTCAAGAGCCCAGGTCTTGGTGCTCCATCGTTTGGACGATGAGCCACTCGAACAGTTGCTAAAGCGTGCAGAAGCTGAAGAAGGTATTGAACTGCCACTGGATGAGGAGGCCCGCACAGCCGTGCGCGGTATGGCTGACGGTGATGGTCGTTACCTAATCAACCTTGTTGAGCAGATCTATTCGGCGGAGCTCGGCCATAAGCTGACTTTGCAAGAGCTTTTGAAAGTCGTACAAAAGCGGATGCCTATCTATGACAAAGGTCAGGATAGTCATTTTAACCTCATCTCGGCTTTGCATAAGTCTATGCGTGGATCTGACTGTGATGCTGCACTTTATTGGTTGGCACGCATGCTGGCTGGTGGTGAAGACCCTCGCTATATCGCGCGAAGAATAACGCGGTTTGCTTTCGAGGATATCGGCATGGCTGACCCCAATGCTCTGCCTCAAGCTATTGCGGCATGGGAAGCCTTTGAACGCATCGGCTCGCCGGAAGGGGAGTTGGCTTTGGCGCAGGCCGTGATCTACTTGTCAACGGCGCCTAAATCGAATGCTCAATACGTAGCCTTTAAGGCCGCTAGTCAGGCCGCCAAAAAAACTGGGTCATTGTCTCCGCCTAAACACATTTTGAACGCGCCGACTTCTCTCATGAAAGACCTGGGCTATGGATCTGGCTACAGCTATGATCATGATGCCGAAGATGGTTTCTCAGGTCAGGATTATTTTCCGGATGATATGATGAGAGAGAACTACTATAACCCCAAAGAAATGGGGTTTGAGCGCGATGTGAAGAAGCGTTTGGACTATTGGGCGAATTTACGCCGAACGAAGAATAGTTAGGATAAAAGGTGCAGTTACTTGCCATTGCGCTTGGTGGCGCTTTAGGTGCCGTTTCGAGATACTTTTCGGTGATAGCGATCGGCAATCTTGTCGGCGTGACCTTCCCATGGGGAACGCTAACTGTAAATGTCGTTGGCTCCTTTTTGATGGGAATTCTAGTTGTTCTTTTTGATACCCTGAACTGGGTACCTGTGAACGTTAAGCTCATGTTAACCATTGGGTTTTTGGGGTCTTTTACGACTTTTTCAACTTTCTCAATGGATACTCTACGATTGTTTGAAGGGGGTGAAACAAGCCAAGCCCTGCTTTATATGGCGGCCTCCTTGTTATTGACGGTTGCTGCTTGTGCACTTGGTTTGATTCTAGCGAGAGGATTTGTGTCGTGAGCGGCGTAACAATAGTGGAAGTCACTCGAGATGAAGACGGTCAGCGTCTCGATAAATGGTTCAAGAAGCATTACCCAAACCTGCCATTCGGGCGGTTGCAGAAATTGATGCGAAGCGGGCAGGTGCGTCTGGATGGTGGTCGGATAAAAACCGACACGCGAATACAGGCCGGACAGGAAGTCCGTGTGCCGCCCTTTGAAGAAGGCCCAGCGCGGCCATCCAAGAGCAGTAAATCGATTGTTCGTGATCAAGATATTAAAACTATTGAGCAAGCCACCATTTACGAAGACCGCGACACGCTTGTCATTAACAAACCAGCAGGGCTCGCTGTCCAAGGCGGATCAAACACCAACCGCCATGTGGATGGTATTTTGAGCGTGATGGGTGAACAAAAAGGCGAGGAGTATAAACTAACGCACCGCTTGGACAAAGATACAAGCGGAGTTTTAGTGATCGCTAAGTCTACGAAAGCGGCCCAGTTCTACATAGAATTGTTTCGCACGAACCAAGTCCAGAAAACCTACTGGGCTCTCGTGGTTGGTGTACCGG
>CAJQQJ010000089.1 GCA_905480445.1 uncultured Alphaproteobacteria bacterium
TATCAATCGAGAACTCATAAAACAACGCGCCTTGCGCCTCTTGCTTTGGTCCTAACATCGTCAATCTCCCCTGCATTTACAGGTAGATTGAATCAGTGATAGCTCTTCAAATCAACAAGAGTTTTTCAACAAAATAAGCCAGTTGTACCATTTTTTTGTCATTGGCAGAGGTCGCGGTGGTAAAGGAAAAAACAGCCGCAAGAGCCAAAGCTAGGAGGGCAAAAAACCTCATTTTACGTCCTCATTACAAAGAGTTGTTTTAAGATTGGTCACCTGAACTTTCAGTCAATCATTTTGGTCTGGTCACTGTCCAACAGCTCGGCAATGGCCTCTGGCAGTTTCAAGCCATCGGCGACTTCTTTGTCCAAGGCCGTTTCCAGCTCGACAATGCGTTCCAGGCGCGTGATGATTTCGTCCAGCATCTCGTAGGGAACGACCACGACACCGTCACGATCGGCAACGATCATGTCGCCGGTCTCGACCTCCATACCACCGACAGAGATCGCCATACCAACGCGGCCGGGGCCTTGTGCGACGGGGGAGTTGGGGTTGAGGCCCGTGCACCAGGCGGGCAGACCGACATCGACGACGCATTGGTAGTCGCGCATAGGGCCGTCGGTGACAAAACCAGCTGCGCCGTTGTTCTTCATCATGCCGATCAGGCGGTCTCCGCAAGCAGCACAGCCCTGGTAGCCATTGAACGCATTGACCACGATATCGCCGGGCTGGATAAACTTGAGCGCCGCGAGGCTCGCCAAGATGTCACCTGGCCCTGAGGCCGTGGTGATAGCAGGGCCGGCGGCTACACAGTGCAGATCACGCCCGGCACCAAGGGGTTGGATCGCGGGGGACAGCGCACCCGATCCATCCATCGAGTCAACCACAAAGCCCGTTGGCATTCCCTGAAAGGCAGCGATCTGTGCCGCTGTCGGGCGGCGGGATGCTTTCTTGATGGTCAGCTTGTCTGGTTCTTCGATCACGGCAGATAATCCTTAAGTTAGGTGGGTGTGGGATTGCCCAGCGCCTGTATTTTGAGGTAGAGAACGGTAAAAGTCGATAAGGAAATAGATTGTGAAACTGCTTTGTCAATCCAGACTTCTGGTTCTTGTAACTGCTTTCTTGGCGATTGTTTTGACAGCGTTTATTGTGGTTGTGATACCTGCATCGGCCCGCTCAACGGCTCTGGATCAAGCGGCACTCATCACCACAAAAGAAAGCGCGGCTGCAAACAAGTGGAGTGAGGCCTTCAGCCACGTTGAACTGGAACGTGATTGGGTTCTTGATCGCAATCTGTTGAGAGTGGTTTTGGGGCGCTACTTGCCGGGCTATGCTTTTGCAAAATGGCCAGATGGGCATTGCAGCAAACAGCTGTTTTCCTATTACCAGTTCTTCGATGGCGTTAATTATTCGAGCCGGTTTTCAATCAGCGGCACCGGCCCGCAGACTACTGTGTCTTGCGATTTGGTTCAGGTTGATGAAGAGGCTTTGCAGCAAGCGATTAGCGAAACAGCGGCATCACGTGCGCTGCTTTCTCTGCCACAAGAATATCTCGATCGCCTCTACCAGCCGATCGTGCAAAGCTTTTACCCTGAGTACGGTTACCTTGCGTCGACCAGAGCAATCGAGAGCGCAGATATCGTCAAATCCGAGGGAGAGAAGGCGGGCTTTCAGTTGGCCGCCTACCATCAACTGGCCATGATAGACACAAGGGGCAATTGTCTTTCGCTTCAGACCAAGCTTGTGAGAGACGTTGAGCATCTGGATAGTCAGGTCGGTCAGGACTTGATCCAGATTTGGTCAGATCGCAAGAACGTGCCTTGGCGGGCGACATCAGAGTTTAGACTGAAAGTGCTAGATGGGACGCCGGGCCAGGTGCCTTGTTCGATGATCGGTGCTGATAGTTTGACACAGCAAGCGGCGATAGAGTCCATTGATTTCGAGATTGTGCCAGGGGAGATTGGACCAGAGGAGCTGCGTCGGCTTTACTATAGGGAAGTTCAAAAACCCATCGGGTTTCAACTGACTTTGCCGCTGATTAAAAATGACCGAGAAATCCGTCGTGATTTCGATGAGTTAATAAGTGAGGAGCGCTATAATTTCGAGATCAAGTCGAAAGATCTCGATGGTGAATGTTATCGTCATAAAATGGCCTCTCTTACCCGGCACTGGGATGGCAAACGGATGAGCTATTTCCATTTGAATTTGGGCTATAGCAAACGCATTGCATGTTCAGAATTTGAGGATACAATTGACCAATCCAAATTAGAGTCTGTTCTGAGAGAAGACGGAAAAGAGGACCCCCTTGGTTTCTTAAAACCTATCTCGACGGCTGCTGAAGCCCTGAGTGAAAACTCAGAAGAAAATCCAGGTGCAGCTGAGGAAGAAGTGCCAAACGGGATTGGGACTAGTTACGAGCCATTAGTAGGCGCAGTACTTTTTGAGCTAATCACCACGGATCATCCCACCGTCGACTGGAACCATGAAGTAAAGACAGTGAAGTGGCAAAAGGATCGTCTTGATAGCAAGACTGGTCACATCAAGCGCCGAGGCGTTGGTATGGTTGCGGGCACATCCGCTGATGGTAAATGTCACGCTATCAAATACAAAGCAGAAGAAGAAACCAGCGCGGATGGGGCTTTGTTAATTGAGCGGAAGATCAAGTATTCTGGCCGGGTTAACAAAGTTAAGTGTTGGTAAGCGAACTGGCTCTCTTTATCGGCGCAAGCTGATTTTTTGAAGGTTGCAAAGCTGTGCCGCTTTGGGGTAGAGCCTGCGACCAGCTTTCAAGGACCGTTCATGAAAATCATTTGTCTTTCAAACGAGGGATCGTTTCCACCCGCAGAGCAGCTGACGCCCGGGGATGATGGCTCAAAGGTTTATCCGATTGCGGTCGATGAGACCTTCGAGGTTTACGGCCTGTTGATTGCGCACAATACTTGTCATGTGTTGGTTGTCGTGGACTTCAAACCACGCTGGATCCCGATTGGCCTGTTTGAGATCATGGACGGTGAAATGCTCGACAGCTGGGTCAAGGTCGAGATCGAAGGCGTGCCCTTCTACGATGAACTGCACAAGCGATCCGGCTTCACAACCCTGGTTGCCTACCCCCGTCTAACCGAAGACCCAGCCCACTATAACGGTGTCATCAACTGGGAACCGGACCACCTGATCGACTTCTATAAGGAAGTGGGGTTGGTCTAAGCAGCCCTTCTCGCTGCCCGCCGCTTAGCGCTGGCGGTTAAGATCCGGACGCCATCATTCCATCGACCCCGGGCGGTGTCTTTGTTGCAGCCGAGCTCTTCGCCTAGTTTGCGCCAGGGGTAGAGGGGGCGACCTGTTTTGGGTTTGACCAACATGCGGTAGAAGATGGCGCGGCGCACCTCTGTGAGTGAGGCACCGTAGAGGGCGTCGTTAATCCAGTCTAGAACTGCATCCATGTCGCTGATCTCTTTGGGGGAGGGAATGCGGCGCAGGCGGGCTTGTTTGTCGGCATAGTCTGTTGAGACGTTCGGCATGGTATCCAGTTGGACCGAGAAATAACCCACGGGCCTGACACCTTTGACCACTAAAGCCATCAGCACTTCGCCAGAATCGTAGAGCAAGCTTTCGAGCCACCGCTCATCAACCTGACCGTCTGCGGGCATGGGGATCGGGCGCTTGGTTTTTGCTCTGGTTTTGGGCCCGCCTGTGAAGGAGTGGCGGCTGTGGGAGGCAGCAAAACTTGTGCGTTGGTTCATGGCGTTCATAAGGGATCCTTTTATTGTACTAAGGAATTGCGGGTCGTTGACGGCAGTTGGTGTTGCGGCTCTAGTTCCGTCGGTTCGCGGTGCTCTCTCTGGATGACTGATTGGGTGAGTGGGGTTGTTCTGTGTGAAACTGAGTGATTCAGCTTAACAGGAGCTTTCTTCCCCGCATTTATTGCGGGGTCCATGGTTCAATCGATGATCTGGATGAACTCTTGATCGCTAGACATCCGAGTTTACCCTTCTAAAATCGCGTGTGATGACAGGTGGGCTCCGTCCTTCGACGGGGAAGAAGGGTGGGTTGTGCCCGCTGTTCTAGATCCGTCGGTTCGCGGTGCTCTCTCCGGATGACTGGGTGAGGGAAGAGGCTTAAATGCTTCCACTATTTCTTGGCGCGTTTGCCGAAGCGTTTGGTGGCCATGTTGCTTAGGAACTGGCGTTCGAACTCGTCTTCGACGTCTTGTAACGACAGCATGGCAACACCTTGGTTTTTCCAGGCGGCCTCACGCAGGTTTTCGAGCTCCTCGGCGTTCCAGTTCTTGGGCACCAGTTGCGATAGGCTGGACGGTGTTCGACTGTGGGCTTCATCGTGGTCTTGGTTCGGAGTGCGAACATTAGCGCGAAGTAATTGATCTTTTCTATTAGGCATGAGCTGGTTTCGATCCTGTATTGATGAAGGCCTGAGGGTAGGCGCGACAGCGGTCGCTTGGGTTTTGTTGCAGCCCGAGCTTTTGGTGGACGTCGACAATGCGCTCAGCGATGGTTCTGAGTTCTGCTGTCTCTTCAATCGCTAGAGCGCGGATAGTGCCGGGCAGGGGTTTTTTCTTACAAGAGGTGCTGGCCAGATAGGTTTTGCAAGCGGCGTCCAGCGCCCAAAAGGGCAAGCCCGTGAGACCTTCGCGCCAATCCCCGAAGATCATGGCATGGGCTTCGCTGGGGATATCACCAACGTAATACTGACTGAGTAAAGCAAAGGCGCGGCCCGTGACCTGCTTGCCCGTGGCGGGCGCTAGGCAGATCTCGATATCGGCCAGCAGTGCTTCTGCATCGGCTCGTTTATCACCCGCCGCCTTGCGACCTCTCAGCTTCTGCCATCGCTCCTGCAAGCATGAGCGCATGTGCCGACCCTGGTCGACCCGTTCTGGCGGCTGCAGGATTGCGGGCAGGGTTGGGTGTCGATTGAGTGCTGGCTGGGTTGTCGGTGGTGATGAAAGATCCTTCATCGACTGGTTCCTTTGGGGTTTGAGGTGTGAGGTAGGATCGTCTGGCCAGGGCCTCCATGATCGCCGGGGTGAAGTAGGCCCAGCTGCGAATGGAGGCTTTGGCTTTCATTTGAATGAGCGGGTAGAGGTCTTCTTCAGGATCGGCCCCGGCCTTCAGCCAGGCGGCAATCGGGCTCAAATCATGAAATCCTGGGGCGAATTTTGCGACAGACTCAAGGTTGGAAATTTTGAGACAATGGTCTGCGATTTTTTGTAAATCAGCCATGTCGAGTGAAGGAGCTAGGGAAGAAGAGGATGCGACGCCGTAGTGCTTAGATTCCTTTAGCTTGTTTGACTCTTCTTTCTTAAGGCTGTCACGGTTTTGTCCCGTTAGAGTACTCGGCACTGTTTCGGTTGTGTCGTTTTGGCCATAGAAAGACTCGTAATTCAGCAGGCGTATGGTTTGAGATTTTCGACCCTTAGTGGAAACACAGCGACTGATTCTCTGCCCTTCCTCGAGACGTTTGAGGAAGCGGTCAACTTTGCTGCGCGACCAGCCAAAAAGGTCGGAAATCGAGCGCAGAGATGCCACCAGTTCACCGCGGGCTAGATCATATTTTTGGCCCTGGTCATAGATGGTGCAAGGTGCCCAAGCCGCCATGAGCGCCATCCAAATATAACAGAGCGC
>CAJQQJ010000090.1 GCA_905480445.1 uncultured Alphaproteobacteria bacterium
TCAAGCGCATGAAGTGCTGGATGATCAAGATCGCTGGTGGTCACAAAAAGTTCGGGTTGGCTGACGAAAGGTTTCTGCATGACAAAAGTTACCAAATATTCCAGCCTATGGGAATCCTCTAGTTATGCTGAGGTCTCAGAAAAGCAATTTTTTGGATAAGAGCAACTGGACAATTAATTTCATTATCTTCACTGTTCGTCCGTCTGAAGCAACGAAGAGACAATCACCTTATGCCGACAATCAATCGAATTTCAGAATTTCACGACGAAGCCGTCATTTGGCGGAAGAAAATTCATTCTGAACCAGAAACAGCCTTTGAAGAGACCAAGACCGCTGCTTTTGTTGCAAACAAGCTTAGAGAGTTTGGCATTCAAGTCCATGAGGGGATAGCCAAAACTGGTGTAGTCGGTGTTTTGACAGGCCGTTCCACTCTTTCAGGTAAATCAATTGCACTCAGAGCCGACATGGATGCCCTACCGATACAGGAAATAGGAAATCACCCCTACAAATCTCAAGTGCCCGGTAAGATGCATGCTTGCGGTCACGACGGTCATACCACAATGCTACTTACCGCTGCTCGCTATTTGGCAGAAACGAGAAACTTCGATGGAACAATATACTTTTTCTTCCAGCCCGCTGAAGAACAAGGCGGTGGTGCCAATGTCATGATTCAAGAAGGGCTTTTTGACCGGTTCCCCTGCAATAAAGTCTTTGGAATCCACAACATTCCTGGATTGGAAGCAGGTCACATTGCGACCAGAGTTGGCCCGATCATGGCGATTTCAGACACTGTCCAAATTCAAATAATGGGTAAAGGCGGACACGGCGCAATGCCTCATGAAACAGTAGATCCGATCGTAATTGGCAGCCTGATCGTAAACGCTTTGCAAACAATCGCCAGCCGCTCAATAGACCCCGTGAAATCTGCTGTCGTAACTATCACTCAGTTTCATTCTGGTGAAACGAATAATGCAATCCCTGGCAGCGCCTTCTTAGAAGGAACAATCAGAGCCTATGAGGATGAAGTTTATCAAAAGCTTCAATCCGATATCACAAGGATTGCTCAGTCGATTGCTCGCGCCAACGGTGCTACAGCGAAAGTTACTTTTCCAAGTTGCTACCCTGCTACGATCAACACTAAGTCCGAATGCGAGTTAGTTATCGAAGCTGCCAAAGAAGTGGTACCTGACAAGGCTATAGACGCTGATGTGAAGCCATTAATGGGAGGCGAAGATTTTTCTTATTTGCTCCAACAAAAGCCAGGGGCCTTCATTTTTCTCGGAAATGGCGTAAATTCCGACAATCTACATACGGAGGGTTACGATTTTAATGACGATATTATTCCCGTTGGCGCTAGTTTTTGGGCGCGGTTGGTTGAAAAAGCTCTTCCCGCAATATAGAACTAATTTGAACTAAATCGAAAAAGGACCGGGAAAAGAATGCAGTTGCGATCTGCGTTCTTACCCGGCCTAAGTTCATCGTCTGGGGGATTACCCGAATCTTAACATTTCAGAATCTCCCAGACGCCCCTCAAGTTTGTTGAAGAAGTACTAGATGGGAAGATCTAGAACTTGCTAACAGCGTTGATGAAGACACCGTGGGCATCAGCTTCAACGTTAGTCAAATCATCTGAAAAGCTGGCGAAGTTATAGCCAATACCGACTTTCAGATTGTCACCGAAGTGACGATACACAGCTGCCAAAGCACCGTAGCGAACAGTATCTGTTTCTTGCTCAAAGAGCATACGGCCTTCAACAACAGCGTCCCAATTCTTTACAACGTGGAAGTCCGCACGAACCACACCAAGATGCAAAGTTGATTTGTAGAAGTCTTCAGTTAGGCGTGATGTTGTGCGCTCACCCATCTTCAGACCGTATTTCCCGCCCAGTGTGATGTTCTTGTTCAGGTCATAGAGAACGTCAGCAGAAACAATGTGTGTTCTTTGCTTGTAATCAATCGCTGAACCACTTGTTGCGCTAACTGCAGAAGAAGTAGGGAGATCATAGTGACCTGTGTACTTGATCAAGGCATTCAAGCGATCATTGTCGATTGGACGATAAGCGAAGCCAACAGAACCTTCGATGAATTCAGCATCGTTGATCGGAGTTGCAGCACCGCCAGCAGTTTTTGTGTCAGAGAAAGCAACATTTGCTTTAGCCTGCAAACGCCAGTTTGGGTTCATTTTGTAAGCAATAGTTGCACGAGCCAAGATTGTGTCACGGACGTTGCCGGCTGTGTCTTCTTCCATGCGAAGTTCGCCCGCTGCACCAAAGCTCAAACCGTCAATGCCGTAGCCCACTGAAACAGTACCAGAAGTTCTTTCTAAATCTGTTCCAGTCGCGAGGTCCTTAACATCACCATATTCGCCAGAAGCACCGAAGGTCCAACGGTCGTTTGGTGTGTAATCAATACCATAAGCATGTGTCAGGCCCGTAACGCTGCTGCCAACGTGCGCAACACGCTCTTCACCGTAGACTGAAACCGCGTCTGTGTAGCGTGTCTTACCACCGAAATTGACAGAACCACCTGATTTTGCAGTGCCTGTACCAACGTTTGTGCGGTCAGTCAGTTCATAAGCCAAGTAATATTTTGTGCGGTCTGAATACTGGTAGTCACCAGAAACACGAGCACCAACGTTGTCACCGTCTAGGTCTGTCGAAACTTCACCACCAATAGTGAGGTTTTCAGCAACACGAACGTTTGCGCCGATACCCACACGATCATTATTCTCTACAGTGCCAGATTCAGAAACCGTCAGTTGGCCAAAACCATAAACTTCGAAGTCGTTTGCCGAGTAGCGGACTTCGCCACCAACATCGAGGCGCTCTCCAGTTGTGAGCCCAGCAGCGCTTTTTTCTGTGTAGCCAAGTCCAGCACCGACTGAGATGTTGTCACTCACTTTAACAATCGCATCCAAGTTAGCATCTGTTGTTGTCGTGTCGTCATCAACATTATCAGTTCTATCGGCCGCACCACGAATTTCGAGGCTATCGTTGAACTTCATAGTGACAGAAGCACCAAACTGATCCAGCTCTTTTGCTGTGTACTGACCGGGTGCTGCAAAACCTGCGTCACGGTGCTGGTAGTAACCTGTTACGACTGAGCCAACTGGTGCAACGCCAAGTTCGGCCAAGTCAACGGCTACTTCAGCGCGGTAACCAACAGCATCGTTAACAATCGTTCCGATGCTGCCTGTACCCTCACCGTTGTTCAGTGGATCAAAACCAAAACCACCGTCGCCAGAACCAATTTCACCGAAACCTGACCCTGAAGTTTGTACATATTCAGCCTTAGCGTAAGTCCCCGCTGTGAGACGAACGGTAACGTCACCCGCAAGCAGTTCACGGTCGTCAACGCCAGACTGATCCATCATAGAGCTCGCACCAACGCGAACCATATCACCCAACCAAGCTTCCGCTCGGCCACCATAGAGGTAACCATCAAAGTTTGCAGCTGTTGGCGTAAATTCGTAGTAAGAAACCAAGCGAATTGGGTTACCAGCGAGATCGTTGTCCTGCACCAAGAAGCCATCATCAGCTGTGCTAGGCAGAGGAGCTGACAGGATAACGCGTCCCTGGATGTAGTCGATGTCGTAATCTTCACCAAACACAAGATTGCGAACATTCAAAACGATACCAGAGTCTTTGTCGCGAACTTCTACGCGAAGTTTTTCGCTGCCGACTTGGATGTCTTGGTTCTTTAGGAAGTAAACTGAACCGCCTGTACCACGGAAAGTTTTACGCTGAGAAACAGAACCTGGCTCAGAAGCAAAACCCTGCACTTTAACGCGTTGCTCGCCGAAAGAAGTCTGTGAGTTGCTCGCATATTGAAGCTGTGCACCATAAACGCCGCGATCGATTTGGGCGAAATCAGTGCCTGTAATGTTTGTGCGGAAGTTACCCCACATGACGTGGCTGTTGCCGCGTTCTAACTTAACGTAGAACTTGCCTTGTGTAGGGGCCAACTCTTCTGTTGTACTGTCATCACCATAAACAGGGTAGTAACGATCTGGATCAAGACGGCGAAGAAGTTGACGAGGATCTTTGTCATCCAAGTTCTGGAACATGTCTTCGATGGAGTCTTCACCTGTATCAGCCATTGCTGTTAGCAAGTATTTGCCTTGGACTTTACCCTTAACAAAGAAGGCGGCACGACCATCAACATAAACATCTTCACCCTCGGCTGCGCTTTGGTCAAGAAGACCAGCCGGACCAGTTGTTTCGTTAGTGCCAACAGTCAAATCACCGAGGCCGATATAGAAGAAATCATTGTCAGGAACGTATAAATTCCGTTGAAATTCAAGGCCTTGTCCGTTTTCGTCCATGACAGCGATCGTGACGTTGTGAGATCCAGATTGAACGATCTCACGAAGAACAAAGTCGCCATGCTGATTAACAGGGACTTCACGACCCATAACAAAAACACGTGAACCAGAAGGAACGTGGCGACCAGTAACTGTAACGGCGCCTCCGAAGACTTCAATGTTTTGAACGTTAATGCTGTTCTTGTCGTAGCCAATCAAGGTTTCAACGTTGAAAGGTGCAACATCACCACCGCGACCATGTTGTTGGTGTGTGATGTTCAACTTCTTAGGACGTGTCTCGTCGAAGTTACCTTTGTCATCATACATGCGAAGGACGTACTGAACTTCACCGTGTTTTTCTGCGAAATCGACCGAAGGCACCCAATCAACACGCTTGCCAGCTGTAACAGGCAAAACCTCGAGAGCTGAGAACGCCGGTGCAATAATCCACCACTGAAGCGGCGGAATATTTCTGCTGTGGCCGGAGTAAAAGTCCGCCAGTGTTAAGCTCTCTGTTTTGTCAGAGGGCGAGGATGAAGTCAGTGGAATTGTATGGTCGTGTTCGC
>CAJQQJ010000091.1 GCA_905480445.1 uncultured Alphaproteobacteria bacterium
CGTCAAGCGCATGAAGTGCTGGATGATCAAGATCGCTGGTGGTCACAAAAAGTTCGGGTTGGCTGACGAAAGGTTTCTGCATGACAAAAGTTACCAAATATTCCAGCCTATGGGAATCCTCTAGTTATGCTGAGGTCTCAATAAATTTTCAAAGATATCCGTTTTGGGTTTTTTCCTTCTTTTTGGGTGTGACTATACAGGTAACCGCAGCAGTTCGGCTATCGTCGACCAAGTTATTGCCTTTACAATTCAAACTTGTCGCTTTGTACCCACAATAGATACCGTCACTGGGATTTTAGGTCGGGCCAGCCCTGAACTGAGTACGGCTCTTACAATCTCAAAAGCGATTTGTAGTTCAATTCAACCACAAACAACGGTTGGTGGCGTCACTGTTGTTCCAAGGTCTCCTGCTGTGTCAGGCGTTCCGATTAAGGGCCGCTTCATCCGTTAGAAACTCAGGCAAAGCCCTAGGCAGGGTTTTGCCTATCTCACTACCGGGTGAAATGACGACTGAATCGCTCATTTCTAGTTTGACGACTTTGGCTATTTCTTTGCCAAGACTTGATTAGAGCTCTCGCTGTCTATAAAGCGGTGATAATTCATTTCACCCGCAAATTAGAATGTGAGAAGGAAAATCTATGAGTGAGGCAGTCAGTCATTTCGTATCTGGCAAGATGGTTCCAGGAACCTCTGGCCGTTTTAGCGATATTTACAATCCGGCAACCGGTCAAGTAACGGGCCAATGCCCTTTGGCGTCTTCAGCCGAAGTTGATCACGCCGTCCAAAAAGCCAAGGAAGCTTTTCCTGCTTGGGCCGCAACGCCACCTGTTCGCCGTGCACGCGTCATGTTCAAGTTCTTGGATCTCATCAATCAAAACGTTGAGAAACTCGCGACCTTGATTTCTAAAGAACATGGTAAGGTCTTGGAAGACGCGAAAGGCGAAGTCAGCCGCGCTATTGAAATCGTCGAGTATGTTTGCGGCGTACCCGAGCTTTTGAAGGGTGATTTCACAGAGAACGTCGCAACTGGCATTGATGGTTGGTGTATGCGTCAACCTTTAGGCGTTGTTGCAGGCGTCACGCCTTTTAACTTCCCTTGTATGGTTCCGTCTTGGATGTTCCCAATGGCACTAGCTTGCGGCAACACCTTTATTCTAAAGCCTTCTGAACGCGATCCGAGTGCACCGCTCTTTATGGCGGAGCTGCTTACAGAAGCTGGTTTGCCTGACGGTTGCTTTAACGTTGTTCTTGGTGACAAGAGCGCGGTTGATAGCCTTCTCGAGCATCCAGATGTTGAAGCGATCAGTTTTGTTGGTTCTACGCCGATTGCACAGTACATCTATCAAACTGGTACAGCCAACGGCAAACGGGTGCAGGCACTTGGCGGTGCTAAAAACCATATGATTGTTATGCCTGACGCCGATATGGGACAAGCAACGGATGCCTTGATGGGCGCTGGTTTTGGTTCAGCTGGTGAACGCTGCATGGCGATCTCTGTTGCGGTTGCCGTCGGTGATGAGACAGCGGATGAGCTTGTTTCTCGCTTGGCACCGAAAGTACAGTCGCTTCGCATGGGTCCTTGGGATGATCCAGATGCGGAAATGGGACCAGTCATTAACAAGATCGCTTTCGACCGTATCAATTCCTACATTGATGAAGGCCAAAAGGATGGTGCTGATCTGGTCGTTGACGGTCGTGGCACTAAGCTTCAGGGCTATGAAGGAGGTTATTTTGTTGGCGGAACACTCTTCGACAAAGTGACAACCGATATGTCGATCTACAAAGACGAAATCTTTGGCCCAGTTTTGTGTGTTGTACGCGCGGCCGATTATCCATCTGCTATCCAAATGGCGTCTGACCATGAGTTCGGTAACGGTACTGCAATCTTCACCCAGAATGGTGCGGTTGCACGTGACTTCGCTTCAAATGTCAATGTAGGCATGGTCGGTATTAACGTGCCAATTCCAGTGCCGGCTTCTTGGCATTCCTTTGGCGGCTGGAAAAAGTCTCTGTTCGGCGACATGCACGTCAACGGCGCAGAAGGTGTGCGTTTCTATACTCGCCTGAAGAACGTGACAGGTCGCTGGCCGGTTGGGCCCTCTACTGGCCACAACCTCATGTTCCCAACGAACTAACGTCGACTAGAATTCAAAATGAAGCCTGGCTGTTTTAGCCGGGCTTTTTTTGTGTCTGGGGTTCTTTAGTTTTAGTAGATCCCGCCGTAACGGATCTCTTGGCGTGACTCAACAACCTCGCGCGGACCAAAGTTCGCTTCCCAGTCATCAACCATCTCCAAAGTGATAGGGCTTTGAGCCAAGGCAGGGTGCTCTGTCGTTGGACCATTGTTTTCGGCGGTCTCGACTTTGTTGGTACGTGGCTCACCCTGCTTAACGATGTAGTCTTGATGCGCGTAACCCACCGTGCCGTCAAAAGAAAGCTGACACCATTGATCCTGACAGAGATGAACAGCGATTTCAGCGCTTGAGGGCATGTAGCCAACGATTGAGTGTTGAGTGCCGGGGCCTTGTCTTAGATTAAGGCCGCCATCATCGCGTACCCTGTAAGGTGTCCATTCTCTCCAACTCGTAGGCAATTGATCGAGTGATTTTGCAACAACAGGTGCTGCTTTACTTCTAATTTCCATGGCTTTTTGCATGAAATTGCGAAAGATTGGTCCGGCTGCTCTGCCGCCTGTGCCACCACGGCCAAGTGATTTGGGTTGGTCGTAACCAACGTAAGTTGCAACCAACAAGCTGGTATCGCCAATCTTGTCAGTAAAGCCTACAAACCAGGCGTCTCTATAGTCATTGGTTGTGCCTGTCTTGCCTGAAGTGTCGTTTGGCAATCCTTGACCAACACGCCGTCCAGTGCCTCCCGCGACAACCGCGCGTAGCATGGTTCTGATGTGCTCAAAGCTCTGCGACGTGATGACGATTTCTGGCTTGCGTTCAGACAACATCTCTCGGATACGGCTGTTTAGAGCCGAGTCAGCTTTGCAGTAGTTACAAGTGAGGGCGGGCATGTCCACCAGCAAGCCGTCACTAACGTCTTGAATTTGGTTTATTGTTGAGGGGACAACAACGCGGCCTTTGTTTGCGAGAATGGCGTAGGCGCCAGCTATTTCAATAGCTGACGTTTCTCCAACGCCTAAGGCAAGTGCCGGGTAGGCGCCTTGATCTTTGGCCATACCGAGGAATTGAGCGTAGGCTAAGAGACGGTCTAGCCCAACTTCTTCAGCCAGT
>CAJQQJ010000092.1 GCA_905480445.1 uncultured Alphaproteobacteria bacterium
CAAGTTTGTTGACCGTTTACACATACCGCTAACGCTCGTTCCTGGTAATTTAAGCGAAGCAGACATTGATGCCATAACCTAAAGCCACCACATGATGGCTCACAAAGTTAACCCTTAGGACAAACCATGTTCATCCAAACAGAACAAACTCCCAATCCAGCAACGCTGAAGTTTTTGCCTGGCGTCACCGTGCTCAATGAAGGTACAGCAGATTTTCGCAGTCAAGAAGACGCAGCAATGTCGCCGTTGGCACAGCGGATTTTTGCAGTGCAAGGGGTCGAGGGTGTCTTTCTAACAACCGATTTCATTACAATTACTAAGAACGAAGAAAAGGAATGGTATCTCCTGAAACCTTCCTTGCTCGGCATTATTATGGAACATTTCACAGCTGGCCGCCCGGTTCTGGTCGGTACCGGTGACAACGCTGAAATCGTCTATGATGACGAAGGCGCTGACGAAGAAGTTGTCAGTCAAATTCGCGAGCTAATCGATACCCGCGTTAGACCAGCCGTGGCCATGGACGGCGGCGATATCGTCTATCGTGGTTTTAGAGACGGCGTGGTGTTCCTTCATATGCAAGGCGCTTGTGCAGGTTGTCCTAGTGCGGGAGCTACTCTCAAGATGGGCATTGAAAACATGCTGCGCCACTATATTCCTGAAGTCCAGGCCGTCGAGCCAGTCTAACGTCCTCAAGGTTTCAAGGGCCATTATCTTATGTCAGGTAGATTGCGTTTAGGCATGCTTGCCAATGGGCGGCATTTAGCACGACTTACCCTCATTGTTTTGCTGGCGATCCTGACCGCTTGCAGTCAGACAAGTAAAGTCTCTTCACAAAAGTCCACAGCTAAGAAAAAGCTCGCAGCACCTCCGATTCTTAGCACTCCGAAGGCTAAAAGCATCGGCTTTCGACCTCAACCATTGCCGCTCAAAATCGTTTACCCGCTTCGATACGACCAAGGAATTGAACGGAAAGGCGAGATCTTCGCAGTCGGTAACTCGGCTGATGAAGTTTCGCAGATTTTTGACAAATCAAACTACGATATTCGATCTGTTCGAAGAAACGCAGGGACTGTGCCGCCAATTTTTGTTGATCGCATTCCATCCGACCTTCGATCACAATCGATCAGCCGCAAGAAGGATCTCTTTTTCAAGATGGTTCTGCCAATGGCATTGGTCGTGAACTTGGAGATTCGTGAAATTCGACAAAGAATCAAAGCAAGTGGTTGCGGCGGACAGACGCATCAATGTTCACAGCATTGGCTTCGAGACTTGGGTGAAAACTACCGGGTTAAAACGGTGGATGAGCTCTTAATCAAAATCGACGAACTTCCCCCAAGCCTCATGATGGCTCAGGCCGTCGAAGAGAGCGGCTGGGGCGGTTCTCGTTTCAGCCAGGAAGGCAATGCCCTGTTCGGTCAAAGAACCTGGGATTCTCAAGACAGCGGTATGATTCCTTACGAACGCGAGAGCGGCGCAAGCTACCGCGTACGAACCTTCAATGACATCATTGAAAGCCTGCGTGTCTATTCGCGTAACTTGAATCGACATAAAGCTTATCGAGAGATGCGTCAGATGAGAGCCAATTTCAAACGCTCAGGTCAAAAGGTGGATTCACTAACTTTGATCAAAGGCCTCAAACAGTATTCCACAACAGGGAATGCTTATGAGCGAAATCTACGATCAATTATCGAAAAAAACAGCTTGAAAGAATTTGACCGCGCGCGACTGGACCTTAACAGCCAACCAAAGCGCATACTCGTTTCGACCTACTAGGCAAGAGAGCCACGCTGATGTCAAAGAACAGAAGTTCCATTTTGGCTTTCGATTGCGCAGGAAAAGCACTGTCTGTTACGGTCGTAACTTTAGAGGGCGAAGTTCTTTCCACGGCTTTCGAAGAGCTTCGGTTTGGCCATTCTGCCCGTTTGATGCTTATGATTGACCAAAGCCTATCGCAAGCAGGCGTTGGATATAAGGACCTGAGACTTATTGCAACAACGAGGGGTCCGGGAGGATTTACGGGGCTGCGTGTAGCAATAGCGACGGCAAGATCATTGGCTCAAGCGCTTTCAATTCCGGCCCTTGGGTTTTCTTCGTTCGAAACCAATCTGGCCAGTTTGCCTATTGAATTTGAACCTCGACGTAAGCGATTGATAGTTATCGACAGCCATAGAAATGATCTTTATTTTCAGTGGTTTAACTCGGACAGTAGCGCACTCGGCGAACCTTCGATCCTCAGTCTTGGGGCCATTTCGGCTTTAATCGACGAAGAGCAACCCTTAGTCCTTGGAAACGGGAGGGCATTGTTAGATAACTTGCCTGCGGAAAGTCATCATGGGGAAAGGGATTTTCTGAACCTTTCAAGACAAGTTGCTAGTTTGGCTCTCCAGGCGAAAACGAATCAAACCATATCCCAGCACCCTTGTGATCCAATTTACCTGCGGGCAGCAGACGTCACTTTGCCGTCCAAGGCCAGCTAACTGTCGGAATTCATAGCAGATGGTTAACAGCCCAAACACACATGACATCATTGAAGGACATCAACAAAGATTTGGACCGGTCCTTGCAGCACTTCACAAGGACAGTGTAGATTTTGGTGCTTGGTCTGCACAGTCTTATGAGCAACTGCTAATACAGCCAGCTGTATCCTCGCTCATCATTACTGAAGGCGAAAAGCCAATCGGGTTTCTCCTCTTTTCAGCAACTCAATATGAAGCAGAAATCTTGATGCTCTGCATTCATCCCGACTATCGACGCCTCGGTTTTGCAGGCCAACTTCTTCGATTCTTTATCGCAAAGCTAAGGGACCTAACCATAGGTGAACTTCTGCTGGAAGTCGCCGAAAACAATGACAACGCCCACAAGCTTTATGGTAATTTTGGGTTTGAAAAGGTGGGAACAAGGCCTGCCTATTACGAATCATCCGGCGGAAAAAAGGTCTCAGCAGCCGTCTTAAAACGAATCATTACTTGAATTTGATGGAAATTTGCAAAGGCTCAACTCCTTCAACAAGACCAAATATTGAACGACTCTGCATTCGAATCCGACTACTTGCAACAGCCAAAATAAAAGTGACGCCTTTTAGGCAAATCCCCCAAATATGGGTTTGAAAGGACTTGGTTCATTTACTATAGCTTTGCGCTAACTTGTTTAATCCCGTGAGAGTCCAAATGTCCGCACCTGATTCAAAAGATCGATTACTAGAGCTTACGTCACAGATTGTGTCAGCTCAGGTCGCGAACAACCCCGTCCAATCTGGGGAACTGCCCGGGCTTATTCAAGAAGTCTATCAGACCCTTTCTAAGGTTGGCGATGCAAGCGACAGTAGTGATGACAAGATTGCGCCAGCTGTGCCGATCCGGAAATCAGTCACGCCTGACTATTTGGTTTGTTTGGAAGACGGTAAGAAGCTCAAAATGCTCAAACGCCATCTAAAAACATCCTTCAATTTGACACCGGAAGAATACCGCAGCCGTTGGGGACTTCCTTCAGACTATCCAATGGTAGCGCCAAATTACGCGAAACAGCGTAGCGCCTTAGCCCGGGAAATCGGTTTGGGCACGACAAAAGGGCGCGACTAGTCCCAGCTTGACAGTCACAGACAACTTGAGTCGTTCGACAGGCCCAATTATAAGGGAGCCTGAAGGGATAATCTAATCAGAGCCGAAAAGTTGAGGTGGTTCGATTGTCCAGTAACGAATGGATCGGTATGGTTGCTTCAGTAGCGCAGCGTTGCGTTGACAAGGGTTTGAAAATGACAGGGCCTCGCAAAGTCATTGCGGAGGCCCTCTCGAGATCAAATGATCACCCCGACGCCGATATGCTTTTTCAACGGGTTCAAGCTATCGATCCCACTGTGTCTTTAGCGACAGTCTACAGAACACTTAAGCTGTTCCAAGAACGTGAAATCATTGCAAAGCTGGACTTTGGTGATGGCAGGTCCAGGTTTGAGAGAGCACCTAGAGAACATCACGACCATCTGATCGACGTTCAAACAGGTGAGGTCATAGAGTTCCAAAACGACAAAATTGAGCAACTGCAAACAGAAATTGCAGCTGAGCTCGGATATGAATTAACCGATCATCGTCTTGAGCTATTTGGCCGGAAGATCGAAAGAAAGTAGTATGAGTCTCAGTTCCCCTATTATTTCGTCCATTCGATTGTCGATCTATGTTCTTCTAACCATCGCGCTGATTCCTATTCAGTCAATCGCACTAAGAGTGAGCAAAAAGTGGGCGAAGGCTGTGCCTCTGCACTATCACAAACTTTGCTTAAAGGCTTTGAGGATACGAGTGATCAAACGTGGCCGTATTTCAGCAGAGGAGCCGACTCTCTACGTCGCCAATCACGCCTCCTACATAGACATTTCGATCCTCGCCAGTCTGATCAAGGCATCATTCGTTGCCAAACACGAAATTGAACGTTGGCCTTTTTTTGGCTTACTGGCACGTTTGCAACGTTCTGTCTTCATCGACCGCAAGTCGCGTAACGTCAACGATCACGTGGATATGATGCGGAAGCGACTGGAAGATAACGATTCAATTGTAGTCTTCCCAGAAGGCACTTCAGGGGATGGTAACTCTGTAATTCCTTTTAAGTCAGCCTTGTTTAAAACAGCTGAAATCAGACCTCATGGAAAAGCGCTTACAGTTCAACCGGTTTCAATCGCCTATGCACGATTGGATGGCATAGCCCTGGGTCGATCCTTGCGCCCTTACTACACTTGGTTTGGTCAAATACCTTTACTGCCCCACATTTTTAGGGCGGCTGGCCTTGGTCGTTTGACCGTTATCGTTGAGTTTCACCCAATTGTAACGATCGACGATTTTGAAAGCAGAAAAGCGCTGAGTGAATGGTGTCAGAAAGAAGTATGTGAAGGTTTGGCAGAAGGCCTTGCTGGCCGACCACAGCGCAAACCAAAAATGCTTCCTGCTTAAAGCTAATCATGCTAGGAGGCGATTTCTGATTTGGCCTTGTCAATCAAACGTAAAATCAAGGACTTAACTTTTGCCTAAGAAACTTTTCATCAAGACTTATGGTTGCCAGATGAACGTCTACGATTCGGCTCGTATGACGGATACCTTGGCGCCGATCGGCTACGAGCCAACGGACAGTCCTGATGGCGCTGACATGGTAATTCTGAATACTTGTCATATCCGCGAAAAAGCGGCTGAAAAAGTTTACTCTGATATCGGAAGGCTACGCCCTTTCAAAGAAGCCAAAACCGCCAAGGGCGAACAGATGATTTTGGCCGTTGCCGGCTGTGTTGCACAGGCAGAAGGCTCTGAGATCATGCGCCGCGCGCCAGCAGTCGATATGGTTTTTGGCCCACAAACCTATCACCGGCTTCCTGAGCTCGTTGCAAAGGCTACTCGCGAAAAAGCCAAAGGCAAATCCGCTGTATTAGATACGGACTTTCCGCTCGAATCAAAATTTGACCATCTGCCAGAAGAATCTCTTTCCCAAGGCCCAGCCGCTTTTCTGACAATTCAGGAAGGGTGCGACAAGTTTTGCACCTTCTGCGTTGTGCCGTACACAAGAGGTGCAGAATTCTCCCGGCCCGTTGAATCGATTGAGATAGAAGCACGCCGTTTAGTGGCTCTTGGCACCAAAGAAATTACGTTACTTGGTCAAAACGTAAATGCTTATCATGGTGAAAAATCAGGTAGAGAAATAGGATTGGGAGATCTTATTCGCTACCTTGGCGAGATAGACGGCCTTGAACGGATTCGCTTCACGACATCCCATCCTCGAGACATGACTGACGATCTCTATGAGGCCTTCACCAACGAACCCAAGTTAATGCCTTACTTCCACCTGCCCGTCCAAGCAGGGTCGGACAAGATCCTGGAAGCGATGAACAGAAAGCACACTGCAGACGAGTATCGTCGCATCGTTGATCGCTTAAGAGAAGCGCGCGAAGACCTTGCTATGTCAGGTGACTTCATTGTTGGTTTCCCTGGCGAAAGCGATCAGGATTTTGCTGATACTTTGCGCTTAGTGACGGATGTAAACTACGCCGCTGCTTACTCTTTCAAATACAGCCCCCGCCCTGGAACACCTGCTGCCTCAAGCGAGTTGCAGGTTGAAGAGGCTGTTAAGAGCGAACGGTTGGCCATGCTGCAAAACTTACTCAATGAGCAGCAACTGTCTTTCAATTTAAGTAAAATCGGCACCCGCATGTCGGTCTTGTTAGAGCGCAAGGGGCGGATGCCTGGTCAGTTAATAGGCCGCAGCCCCTACATGCAATCCGTTCATCTTGAGGCCCCTGCCCGCCTTTTAGGAACAATTGCAGAGGTCGAAGTTGTTGACGCTAAAGCTAATTCAGTTGAAGCCCAGATCATCACTGGAGAATGGGAGACATCGGTTGTCGATGCCGCTTAGTCGCCTATCAAGAAGGATCAGCTCTTGAGCGGCTTTGATCCTCTTAAGTCAGAAAACAGCTCACACAAGAACGAGCAATTGCTGCTAATCTTTGACGACGCAAAACGTGTCCCACTGCTTTTTGGTCAACATGACGAAAACCTCGTACGCTTAGAAAAAAAACTCGACGTCAAGTTAGCCTCACGCGGAAACCAAGTAGCGATAACTGGCAACGAAGAGAACCTCGAGCTAGCGCGTCTAGCCCTTAAGTCTCTTTACGACCAATTAGAAACTGCTGACAGCTTAACCCCCGCCGATATAGATGCGTCGCTCCGTTTTGCGTCAATCGGCGAAACGTCAAAAGGCGCCTCTAAGAACCGCGAGCTCCGCACTAAACGGAAGCAAATATCACCGCGTACCCCAGGACAGGCTGAATATTTAGATCTGCTTGCCAGTAACGAAATGGTGTTTTGTTTGGGACCAGCCGGAACTGGAAAGACCTACTTGGCGGTTGCTTATGCTGTTTCTTTGTTTATCTCAGGCGAAGTTGATCGCATTATTTTGTCGAGACCGGCGGTTGAAGCCGGTGAACGTTTGGGCTTCTTACCTGGAGATCTCAAAGAGAAAGTAGATCCCTACCTAAGACCTCTCTACGACGCTATGCACGACATGCTTCCGGGAGAAATGGTAACTAAAAAGCTGGAGAGTGGCGAAATAGAAGTAGCGCCGCTAGCCTTCATGAGAGGGCGCACACTTTCAAACGCATTTATTATCCTCGATGAAGCCCAGAACACCACTGCTGTCCAAATGAAGATGTTCCTGACGCGCCTTGGTGAAGGGAGCCGTATGGTTGTGACAGGAGACTTGAGCCAGGTCGACCTACCCTCGGGCGTCCGTTCTGGTTTGCGTGACGCCATCTCGACTTTGGATAAAGTTAAAGGCATTGGAATAAAACGATTATCCCCGAAAGACGTCGTGCGCCATGACTTGGTCGGCCGTATTGTTAAGGCTTACGAGGCACGTGCTAAGGACCAAGAAAACCCTTACAAAAGCGATGAATAAGCCAGCTATCTCATTGACGGTTGATTGCCTCGTTTCTGATGAGCAATGGCGAATAGAACTGCCGAACTTGGAAGAGATTAGCCAAAATGTAGTAAATTTGGTTTTGGAAAACTCTTTGCGGAACCTCAAAGCCAGCCAGGACGTCGAAGTTTCCATCACGCTGATGAATGATGCTGAGATTCGAGAATTGAATGACGACCATCGCGACGAAGACAAAGCAACAAATGTTTTGTCCTTTCCAACTTATGAGCCTGGAGAGTTGGATAGCGTCTCAGATATCAACATCCCCGCTGGCATGCCTTTGATCCTTGGTGACATCATTGTGGCTTTGGAAACAACCTTGCGCGAAGCAGAGCTTGAAAACAAAAAGTTGCATGACCATTTCTGCCACTTGGTTATGCACGGATGTCTTCATCTTTTGGGATTCGACCACGAAGACGACGGCGAAGCTGAGGAGATGGAAACCTTGGAGACGCAGTTACTGCAAGAACTAGGAATTGCCAACCCGTACAAAAGCGGGTTATGATCTTGAAACAACAACATAAATTTATCTAATGCCCGACAATTTACCCGACAGTAGAACGACCCGTCAGCCGACGAGCAATGGCTCTAAGAAGGCGAACGGGTCCCCCATTACCGATAAGATTAAGGCCCTTTTTGGCCGGAGACCCAGCGATCAAAGTCTGCGAGATACGCTGGAGGTCTACTTGGAGGAAACAGCCAGCGATTTAGAAACCAGCTCAGAAGGTGATCAAGATGAGCGCGCGATGTTGGTTAACATCCTGCGTTTCAAAGAGCTCACCGTCGAAGATGTCATGGTGCCAAGAGCCGATATTCTGGCTGTTCAAAACAACACTGCATTAGAGGATATCGTGTCGATGGCTGTCAAGGAACAGCATTCTCGGTTTCCTGTGTACTGTGATAATCTCGACGACGTTAATGGCATGATCCACGTTAAGGACATTCTCACTACTTTCAACGACCCGCAATCCTTCTCGATTGAAGCCATTCAGCGTGAAATCCTTGTTGTCGCTCCTTCCATGCCCGTCAGCGATCTTCTGTTAAAGATGCGCCTCACCCGAATTCACATGGCGCTCGTTGTTGATGAATACGGCGGCATTGATGGCTTGGTTACAATTGAGGATCTCGTTGAGCAGATCGTCGGTGAAATTGAAGATGAGCACGACGTCGACAACGATCTTGAATTGACTGAGCTCGCTCCAGGTGAATGGGTCACAGATGCCCGGATGAAGATCGAAGATTTCGAGGCTCTGACTTGCGCCATTCTGACAGAGGAAGAGCGTGAGGAAGATATCGAGACCCTAGGCGGTCTGGTCTTTTCTGTGGCCGGCCGTGTTCCGAGCCGGGGAGAAGTTGTCCGCCATGAGTCAGGAATAGATTTCAAAGTTCTGGAAGCCGACCCTAGACGCATCAAACGATTAAGATTGACCAATCTACCCGTTGCACCCAGCGAAGAAGACTAACTATTCATGGCCAACGTCTTCTTGAAGGCCCTTAACTGCTTCAAAAATTGGCTCGAAAGCCTCACCAGCTTCAAATTATTGACAGTGAGCTTTCTGGCAGGCGCTTTTGGAGGTCTGGCCTTTCAACCTATCAATCTTCTGCCAGTCCTTTGGCTCTGTTTTCCAGTTTTTTTAGTGGTTTCTCAGCCAGCCTTGACAACCAAGATGTTGCTAGCAGTTGGCTGGTTCTTTGGGTTTGGTTTCTTCCTAGTTGGTCTTTATTGGTTGGGTATTTCAGCCACTGTTGATCTGGCTACGTTCTGGTGGTTTATCCCTTTTGCCTCTGCAGGTTTGCCAGCGATTCTTTCTTGTTTCGTCGCACCTATACCGCTCATTCTTGCTAGGTTTTCGCGAACCGATGCTGAGAAATTTGCCCTCTTCGTTGGGCTTTGGTTGCTTCATGAATGGTTGAGATCTTGGGTACTCACCGGATTTCCGTGGAACTTAGTTGGCTATGCCACCTCATTTAGCTTGCCAATGACCCAGCTGGCTTCTGTCGGCGGTATCTGGTTGTTGTCTGCCCTAGTGGCCTTCTCCGCGGCACTGCCTTTTCTTTTTTGGTGTCGCCCCAATAAAGTCACTTCCGCTTTTTTGCTTCTTTCTATCGCTGTCCCAATAGCTATGTCGAGCTACGGCCATCTGCGGTTAAACCAAACGATTGAGTACAATTCTGACATCAGCTTGCTTCTGGTTCAGGCCGACATACCACAAAGCCTGAAATGGGACCCAGAAGCGGCTGAACGAAACCTCGCGAAACATGTCGAGTTGTCGGCTTTCGCTCCTTCAAGGGATCAAACTAGGCTGACGATTTGGTCGGAGAGCTCCGTTCCATACTTTATTGGCGAAGATTCAAATCTGGAAAGCTACTTCGCAAACGTGGTACCTGAAGGCAATTTTTTGATCACCGGTGGCAATCGTCGAGAGATTAGTTCGACCGGCGAAAGATCATACTTCAATAGTCTCTTTGTATTGAATGATCAGGGGAAAACGACAGAAATTTACGACAAAAAACACCTGGTTCCATTTGGCGAATACGTCCCCTTTAGCAGTATTCTGCCTATACACAAGCTGACCGCAGGTTTGGTGGACTTTCAAAGCGGCACCAATGAACGCTGGGTTAAAAAGGCAAGCATTCCTGCCTTTGTCCCTCTCATTTGCTATGAAGTGATCTTTCCAGGGCGCATCGTTCCTCCGAACAGAGCTAGCGGTCCAGATCGGCCTAACTGGCTGCTTAACATTACCAATGATGCTTGGTTTGGGCGCAGCAGTGGACCCTACCAACATTTTGCAATGGCGCGCATGAGGGCAGTCGAAGAAGGACTTCCTTTGGTCAGAGTCTCGAACCCAGGAATATCTGCGATCATTGACCCTTTGGGCCGTATAGTTGCATCTACCTCTTTGGGTGTTGAGGCTGCAGTCAGTGGCTATCTGCCTAAAGCATTAGTCCAGTCACCAGTTTTCGCCAGGATCGGTAATTATTCGGTTCTGGTTTTACTCCTGCTTTCATCCATCGGATTTCTCCTGATTCGTGTTCTTGGCAACCGACGGAAAAGTGACCAGTAAATTGGACTGATTCCACTTTAGTCGACAACAATTTCTAAGTTCTGCTTGACGGTCGGGCTTAGACCTCTAAAAGCTTTGTTCGAATTTCATGATTGATTAATACAGGGTATGACATGAGCCAGCGTGACTATCTTTTCACCAGTGAATCCGTTTCAGAAGGCCATCCGGACAAGGTTTGTGACCGAATTTCAGATGCAATCGTCGATACCTTTTTGGCTGCTGATCCCTATTCCCGTTGTGGCGTCGAGACTCTGACAACAACCAATCACATCACTCTTGCCGGTGAAGTTAGAGGACCGGCGTCAATCAATGCAGAAGTAATGGAAGAAGTCGCTCGCCAAGCGGTCAAAGACATTGGCTATGAGCAAGACGGCTTTCACTGGAAAAATAACAAGGTAGAAGTTCTTGTCCATGAGCAATCAGCCGATATCGCACAGGGCGTTGATTCTGCTGATGACAAAGACGAAGGCGCTGGTGACCAGGGCATTATGTTTGGCTATGCTTGCAAAGAGACTGAAAGCCTCATGCCGGCACCTATCGCCTATTCACATGATATTCTTCGCACAATGGCGGAAGCTCGTCACAGCGGGCAAAACGATTTTGGACCAGACGCTAAGAGTCAGGTGACTTTGAGATACGTCGATGGCAAGCCAGTAGGCTGTACTTGTGTTGTTGTATCTACCCAACACAGCGAAGGCGTTTCCACCGATGAAGTCAGAGAATTGGTCCGTCCCTTTGTCGAGAACGCATTACCAGAAGGTTGGATGCCTCCTGAAAATGAATTCTACGTCAACCCTACTGGCCGCTTTGTTATTGGTGGCCCTGACGGTGATGCTGGATTGACTGGCCGCAAAATTATTGTTGATACTTATGGCGGTGCGGCCCCACACGGTGGCGGCGCATTTTCAGGTAAAGACCCGACGAAGGTCGACCGTTCTGCTGCTTATGCCGCTAGGTATTTGGCCAAAAACGTCGTGGCTGCTGATTTGGCGGATTACTGCACAATTCAGCTTTCTTACGCTATCGGCGTATCAAAACCTTTGTCTGTCTTTATCGACACGCGCGGCACTTGCAAAGTAGACGAGAATAAACTCTCTGCCGCCCTTCAAGAGATGGTCAACCTCAGCCCTCGTGGCATCCGTGAGCATCTTCAAATGAACCGCCCGATTTATGCCAGAACAGCAGCCTACGGCCACTTCGGTAGAACGCCTGACGCCGATGGCGGGTTCTCCTGGGAAAAGACAGATCTCGTCGATCAATTGAAGGGCTTACTCTAGGCCGATAGTTCAAGTTCAAATGACTATTCCCAGAGAACGAAATATCTATGGGCGGCGTTCTGGCCGCCCTTTAAAGGATACCCAAAAGAAGCGCCTGGAAGAGTTGTTACCACAGGTAGCCGTCGAGCTCCCCGACGTTAAACAAAGTCTCAATCCTAGAACCATCTTTAGACCCTCAGTACAGGAAATTTGGCTAGAGATTGGTATCGGCGGTGGCGAGCATTTGGCCTATCAGGCGCGCCACAACCCTTCCACGGGGTTAATAGGAGCTGAATTCTTCATCAATGGCATTGCTAAAACCCTGGCCTACGTCGATGAAGAAGATCTCGACAATATCCGATTACAGCACGGGGATGCGCGCGAGCTGTTGGACGCGCTAACTGACGATTGCCTAGACCGAGCTTTCATCCTCTTTCCAGACCCGTGGCGCAAGAAACGGCATAACTTCCGCCGGATTGTTAACCAAGAAACACTTGATCACATGGTTCGAATCCTGAAAAACGGCAGCGAGCTGAGAATTGCAACCGATCACTTTGACTACCTGACTTGGATCCTACGGTTTTGCCAACAGCACCCAAACCTCGAATGGCAAGCTGAAGGCCGCACGGATTGGATCGATCCTCCTGAAGATTGGATTACCACCCGATACCAAGAAAAGGCCATAAGAGAAGGTCGCGTCCCAGCTTTCCTTTCCTACAAAATAGTGAAATAAAGTTAATAAAGCTTTCAATTGGCGCGTCGTTCCCCTATATAGTGGATCAACTATAGGCCCTGAGATGAAATCAGGATCGTTCGAAAAAGTCCCGGGCCTTCAAGGCCCTTTTTTTATGTTTGTAGTAAAGCTGCGTTTAAGGAACTAGACTTGCAAGACTTTTTAGATAGCGAAGTTTTGGAAATTGCAGGTGGTCTGAATGACCGCGTGAGAAAGATTGTTGAACCCACTATTGTAGACATGGGTTACGATCTGGTGCGCATCCTTGTAACAGGCGGGCGCAAGCCAACTTTGCAAATCATGGCTGAACCCCTTGATGGCCGTATTATGACAGTAGAAGATTGCCAGCTCATCAGCCGCCAAGTTTCAGTTTTAATGGACGTCGAGGATCCGATCACTGACGCTTACGACCTCGAAGTAAGCTCACCAGGCCTTGATCGTCCTTTGGTGAAACTCGAAGACTTTCAACGTTTCGTTGGTTTTGAAGCCCGCACTGAAATACGCATTCCCAAAGATGGGCAGCGTCGTTTCAAAGGCATCATCACTTCAGTGTCCGAAGAAGGCGAAATTCGACTACAAGAACGAGAAGACCTCGAACACAGAGTAAATTTTTCAGAGCTCGCGAAAGCCAAGCTCGTACTATCAGATGCGTTGGTTGAAGCGGCCCAAAACGGCACCATTCCAGCGAAAAACAACGAAGCAAAGAGTAAAAGCCTCAACTAGACTGAGGCCTAACGGGATAGACAGTAGACCATGCAGATTACAACCGCCCCAAGACCAGAGATGATCCAGGTAGCCGATGCCGTCGCGCGCGAAAAAGGCATCGACAAGGAAGAAGTGCTGGAGGCCATGGAACAGGCCATCCAGAAAGCTGGTAAAGCCAAATACGGTCCAGAACACGATATCCGTGCCGAGATCAACCGGAAGACAGGCGAGATTGGTTTGACCCGTCACCGCGAAGTTGTCGAAGAAGTCGAAGACGACGAAACTCAAATGTCTTTGAAAGACGCTAACGTTTTCCAACCAGGATTGGAAATCGGAGAATTTTTCGTCGAGCCACTGCCGCCGATCGACCTTGGACGTATTGCTGCACAGAGCGCAAAACAAGTTATCGTTCAAAAAGTTCGCGATTCAGAACGCAAACGTCAATATGAAGAGTTTAAAGACAAGAAGGGTGAAATCGTCACTGGCCTTGTTAAGCGGGTTGAGTACGGAAACGTTACAGTTGACCTTGGCCGTGCAGAAGCGATCCTTAGACGTGATGAAGTTATTCCACGTGAAAACCTTCGCAACGGCGACCGTGTTCGCGCCTACATTTACGACGTTCGCGAGGAACCTCGCGGTCCTCAGATTTTCTTGTCTCGGACACACCCTATCTTTCTCGCAAAGCTTTTTGCACAAGAAGTGCCTGAAATTTATGATGGCATTATCGAGATTAAGTCAGTGGCACGCGACCCAGGTAGCCGTGCAAAAATCGCTGTAACCACACAAGATTCGTCCGTTGATCCGGTTGGTGCTTGTGTTGGCATGCGTGGTTCTCGTGTTCAGGCCGTTGTTGGCGAACTACAAGGCGAGAAGATCGATATTATTCTTTGGTCGAATGAGCCAGCAACCTTCCTAGTCAATGCTTTGGCACCTGCGGAAGTTGCCAAGCTGTTGCTTGACGAAGACAACCACAGAATTGAAGTTGTTGTTCCCGACGATCAGCTAAGTCTGGCCATTGGTCGTCGCGGCCAAAACGTCCGCTTGGCTTCTCAACTTTCGGGTTGGGAAATCGACATTATGACAGAAGCTGAAGAGTCTGATCGTCGTTCTGAAGAATTCAAAACCAGATCTCAGCGTTTCATTGAAGCACTCGATGTTGAAGATGTTATCGCTCACCTCTTGGTTTCAGAAGGTTTCACAGCGGTTGAAGAAGTTGCTTTCGTTGACAGTGATGAGCTGACGCAAATCGAAGGTTTCGACGAAGAAATTGCAGAAGAGCTGAAAGCACGCGCTGTTGATGCTTTGGAAACAGAGAAGCAAGCCGTTGTAGATCAACGTCGCGCACTTGGCGTCACCGATGATCTATCACAACTGCCGCACATGACTGACGAGATTTTGATGCGGTTCGGTGAAAACAAGGTTCTAACACTGGATGACGTTGGTGATCTTGCAGGCGATGAGCTCCTGGAGCTGCTGGTTGGTTTTGCAATGACAGAAGACGAAGCCAATGAAATCATCATGGCAGCGCGCGCGCATTGGTTCGACGATGAACCAGTCGTTGAGGCTGCAGCAGAAACAGAAGCAGAATAGGCGGCAGTTCCGCCACATAGGAAATGGAAGAAGAGGACACAAAAACTCACAAGAAATCGCCTGAGAGACGCTGTTTAGTCACGGGAGAAAGTAAGGAGAAAGCACACTTACTACGCTTTGTGATTGGACCAGAAAACGAGATAGTTCCCGATCTAACCCATAAATTGCCAGGTAGAGGCTATTGGGTAACCGCAGATCGGCTCTCTCTTGAATCGGCTCTCAAAAAGAAGGTTTTTTCACGAGCTGCACGACAAAATGTAAAAGCGACTGAGAATTTGGTCGACCGTGTTGTGAATGGTCAAAAAAACCGTTGCCTCCAGTTGATTAGCCTAGCCCGCAAAGCTAGCGTTTTAATTGAGGGCACAGAAAAAGTTGGGCAAGGGATAAAGAAAGGTCGTGTCAAAATGTTGATACTGGCACTGGATTTATCTGAAAACAGTCGGGCCCGCTTAGTAAAAGGCGATGACAAGTTTGGAGTTTCTGACATCTTTTCTTCGGAAGAATTAGGGTCGGTGTTTGGTAAGGACCAAGTAAAGGCCATTGCTACAGAATACGCAGATTGGGCCAAAAGACTCGGATATGAGTTAGAACGGCTTGCAAAATTGATCGGAATGCCCGAATAACGGCGGGCAAGACAGACAGGAAAAAAATGACTGAGAACAATGACCAGGATCAGAAGAGCAAATTGCGCTTGTCGCGCCCTGGCGGGAAACTAGGGCTCAAGCAATCCGTTGGTGACGGCAGTGCCGGACCAATGCGCGCTCCTATGGCAAGTGGACGCTCTAAAACCGTCACTGTAGAGGTTAAGAGAAAACGTACTTTCGATCCAAATGCCAAAGCTCCATCTTCGCGCGGCCCTATTATTGAAGAGCGCGCAACGATCGACGTCTCCGGCCGTAAGAAAGAAGCCGCGGCGGCTGAGCCTTTGGTTTTTGCTGACGATAAGCTGACTGCGGAAGGGAGAGAAGCTCGTATGAAAGCACTTGGTGCTGCACGAGTTGAAACCGAACGTAAAGAAGCTCTGGAAGCGGAAGCCAAAAGACGCACCGAAGAAGAGGCCCGTATTGCTGCTGAAAAGGCTGCTATTGAAGCGGAATTGGCGGCAAAGGCAGCTGATAGCGCAAAGGCACCTGAGCCAACAGCTACTGTTGCACCGACACCAACGATAGCACCCAAACCAGTTGCGCAGGCTCCCGTGGCTCCAGCAGAACCTGTGAGCACAGCACCAACCGTACGCACAGAGGCGCCGATTGAAGGCCGCGTTAAGAAAGCAAAAGGCGGCAATAAGCCAAATCCTAACACCTCTAAAAGACCAGAGCCACGTCGTCGTCCGAGTAAGATCACGATCACGAAGGCTCTTGAGGGTGATGAGGGTCGCATGCATTCACTGGCGTCGATTAAGCGCCGGAGAGAAAAAGAAAAACTGCAATCTCAGCAATCACGCGAATCAGGATCAAAAGTTATCCGCGACGTCATCGTACCAGAGACAATCACAGTGCAAGAGTTGGCCAACCGTATGGCCGAGCGCTCTGGCGAAGTCATCAAGTCTCTAATGAAGATGGGTGTCATGGCAACCATCAATCAAGTCATTGATGCTGATACAGCGGAACTAATTGTTGAAGAGTTTGGCCACAACATTCGCCGTATCTCTGACTCTGATGTTGAACAAGGCGTCATTGAGATCAAAGAAAACGAAGCGGCTATGTTGCCTAGATCACCGGTTGTTACCGTGATGGGTCACGTTGACCATGGCAAGACTTCACTGCTTGATGCTCTGCGTCGGACGGATGTGGCAGGCGGTGAAGCCGGCGGCATTACTCAGCATATTGGTGCTTACCAGGTTGAAATGTCCACCGGAGACAAAATTACCTTCGTTGATACACCAGGTCACGCGGCCTTTACAGAAATGCGCGCTCGTGGTGCCAATACAACTGATATCGTGATTTTGGTGGTCGCAGCAGACGACGGCGTGATGCCACAAACGATTGAAGCGATCAGTCACGCGAAAGCGGCGGGTGTTCCCATCATCGTGGCCGTCAATAAAATTGACCGGCCAGACGCGGACCCTAACAGAGTCTACACAGAACTATTGCAGCACGAGCTTGTTGTGGAGCAAATGAGTGGTGACGTTTTGGCTGTTCCAGTATCGGCCATACAGAAGACGGGTTTAGATAAGATCGAAGAAGCAATCATGCTACAAGCTGAATTGCTCGAGCTGAAAGCCGATCCAACGACCCCAGCTCAGGGTGCCGTTGTTGAAGCCAAACTAGAAAAAGGCCGTGGATCCGTCGCAACAGTTCTTGTCCAAAAGGGAACTTGCCGGGTTGGAGATATCTTCGTTGCTGGCCAAATTTGGGGCCGTGTTCGTGCACTTGTTAACTACAAGGGTGAACAGGTCACAGAAGCCGGACCGTCCGTGCCGATCGAAGTCCTGGGTCTCAATGGTACGCCGCGTGCCGGCGATGATTTCGTGGTTGTTGCTAACGAAGCAACGGCTCGTGAAATTGCGGAGTTCCGCACGGCCAAGTCTCGTGATGCGATTGCAGCGGCGAGAAGCAAGACTTCTCTCGATCAAATGTTCTCGGCTATCCAAGCTGGCGAAGTCAAAGACCTGCCCGTCATTGTTAAGTCTGACGTTCAGGGTTCTTTGGAAGCCATTTCAGGTGCGCTTGAACGACTGGGTAACGATGAAGTTAACGTTCAGGTTATTCACGCCGCAGTGGGTGGTATCACTGAATCAGACATCACACTGGCAAAAGCATCTGAAGCCATCATCATCGGCTTTAACGTTCGTGCCAACCCTCAAGCCAGAGACATCGCACGTCGCGATGCCATCGATATTCGCTACTACTCAATCATCTACGAAGTTGTTGATGATGTGAAAGCGCTCCTATCAGGCCTATTGAAACCTGAACAGAGAGAGAATTTCCTCGGCTACGCTCAGATTCTTGAAGTCTTCAATGTCACGAAGGTTGGCAAAGTTGCTGGTTGTAAGATCACCTCAGGTTTGGTCAAGCGTGGCTCTGGTGTTCGACTGCTCAGAGACGACGTTGTCATTCATGAAGGCAAGCTCAAGACCCTCCGCCGCTTTAAGGACGAAGTCCGTGAAGTTAAAGATGGTTACGAATGTGGTATGGCCTTCGAGAACTACGATAACATCCAAGTCGGTGACCAGATCGAATGTTTCGAAGTTGAAGAGATCGCAAGAGAGCTATAGTCAGTGGCCAGTTCGAAACCCCCTTCGCAACGTCAGTTGCGGGTTGGTGAGCAAATCCGGCACTCTATTGCCGAAGTGCTGATGCGGGGAGAAGTGCGTGAACCACTTCTCAACGCCCAGCCTATTACGATCACGGAGGTACGTGTCGGTCGGGATCTTCAGAATGCAACTGCGTTCTTTTTGCCGCTCGGTGGTGATTCCGCTCTAGAAGTCGGCGCTGCTCTCGGGCGTGCCTCTCCTTTTATTCGCAGCCGCTTAGCGGCAATGCTCCGCCTACGTCACGTCCCAAAGATAGTTTTCGAAGTGGACAACACTTTTGACTACGCTAGCTCGATTGACCGCTTGTTAAGCAGTCCAAAAGTACAACAGGACATCCGAACGCCTGATGAGACTGACGAGAGCAGTTCTCACTAAACTCTTTCTAACGGCAGAAACTCATGGCAAAAAAACGCAAAGGCCTGCCGGTTCACGGCTGGGTTGTCCTAGATAAGCCATCTGAGATTGGCTCCACGCCCTGTGTCGGCAAAGTCCGGCATGCTTTCCAGGCGCAAAAGGCCGGCCACGCTGGCACTTTGGATCCCTTGGCAAGCGGTATTTTACCCATCGCACTTGGCGAAGCGACTAAGACGGTGCCCTTCATTATGGATGGCACAAAGGAATATGAATTTACCGTCTCTTGGGGAGTCTCGACCGACAGTCTTGACTCTGATGGGAAGATCACAGGCGAAAACGAAAACCGGCCCGCTGAAGGCGATATAAGAAAAGCACTGCCTGCTTTCGTCGGAAACATTTCTCAAAAGCCGCCAGAGTTTTCCGCCATCAAAGTTCAAGGCCAAAGAGCCTATGATTTGGCGCGATTAGGAGAGCTTGTTAAACTAGCACCCCGAAAGGTGCAGGTTTTTGACCTTGAGCTCCTTGAACACACAAACAACAGCTCTTCGTTTAAAACCTCTTGTGGCAAAGGTACTTACATTCGTTCAATTGCCAGAGATCTCGCGGAAAAACTCGGATGCCTCGGACATATCTCTGTTCTGCGGAGAACCAGAGTTGGGCCATTTTCGCTTAAAGATGCGATTTCACTGGAAACTTTGTTGTCTTTAGGCCATATAGGCGCCGATCACGGCCAATTGCTGCCTGTTTCGACCGCGCTGGACGACATCCCGGCGCTGGCCATTTCAGAGTCAGAGGCCCGATCACTGCGAAATGGGCAGACGCTTTCACTGGCACACCGTCCTCTTTACGACAAGGTTCAAAACCTTGGCTCTTCGATCTGTTGGGCCAAAGTCGGGAGAATACCTATTGCCATGTGTGAGATTATTCCCGGCGCAGTAAAATCAACTAGAGTCTTTAATCTTTAGAGGCATACCGCCTCTGTTTAACAAGGAAAAAGCGATGTCGATCACAGCTGATCGTAAGCAAGAACTCATTAATGAGTATGGCCTGAAGCCAGGCGATACAGGTTCACCAGAAGTCCAGGTAGCAATCCTGACTGAAAGAATCAAAAATCTGACCGAACATATGAAAGAGCATAAGAAAGACTTCCACTCACGTCGTGGTCTTCTGATTATGGTTGGTCAGCGTCGTCGTTTGCTAGACTACACGCGGAAAAGCGAACAAAGCCGCTATGAATCATTGATTCAGCGTCTCGGTATCCGCCGCTAAAAAGAATAAGCAGCTGTTAGTTTTCGGATTAACAGCTGCAACTCGTTTCGTTTGATGGTTTAGCGAGCCAAAAGCAACCGCGGGCCCACGCACAAGCAGCTGAGACACAGCTGTTTTTGTGTTGGTCCGTAGACCTCAGAAACTTCAAGCGATATTAAAGTAAAAGCTGTCCCGCTAACTCGCGGCGGAATGGATTCTGGCATCAAGAGGATGCCTGGAGATTGTATGTTTGAAGTAACTCGTAGAGAAATCGAGTGGGGCGGACGCCCCTTAATCCTGGAAACAGGTAAAGTAGCACGCCAAGCTGACGGTTCCGTCATGGCACAATACGGTGACACAGTTGTACTTTGTACAGCGACCGCCTCTAAATCCCCTAAGGCAGTGGATTTCTTCCCACTGACAGTAAACTATCAGGAAAAAACAGCCGCTGTTGGCAAAATTCCTGGTGGCTTTTTTAAGCGCGAAGGTCGTCCAAGTGAGAAAGAAACACTCACTTCACGTTTGATCGACCGCCCAATTCGCCCACTTTTCCCGTCTAACTACCGTCACGAGACACAGGTTATCTGTACTGTGCTCAGCTACGATCTGGAAAACGATCCAGATATGGTTGCTATGATCGGCGCTTCTGCGGCTCTTACCATTTCTGGCCTGCCGTTCATGGGCCCGATTGGTGCAGCACGTGTTGGTTACATCAACGACGAGTACGTCTTGAACCCAACCAAAGATCAAATGGAACAAACTGATCTCGATCTTGCTGTTGCTGGCACACAAAGCGGCGTCATGATGGTTGAATCAGAAGCAAGCGAACTTTCAGAAGCAACTATGCTCGGTGCGGTTAAATTTGGTCATGAAAGCATCATGCCAGTGATCGACATGATCATCGATCTTGCGGAAGATTGCGCTAAAGAGCCTTGGGATCTTCCCGGTAAGCCAGAAGGTTACGATGCTGTTGAGGCCAAAGTTCGCGAACTTGCAACCGATGGCATCACATCAGCTTACGCAGAGCGTGACAAGCAAACTCGTCGTGGTTTGATTGACAGCGCGAAGGGTGCAGCCCTAGAAGCGATGGACCCTGAAGAGTTCGACCACGGCATTGCTGGTAAGCTTCTCAAAGGTATTGAGAGCGAGATCCTTCGTGGCCAGGTTTTGGACACAGGCATCCGTATCGATGGTCGTGACACAAAAACTGTCCGCCCAATTGTTTCAGAAGTTGACGTTCTACCAAGAACACACGGTTCTGCACTTTTCACACGTGGTGAGACACAGGCACTTGTGACAACAACACTCGGCACTGGCCAAGACGAGCAAATCATTGATGCGCTTGAAGGTGAGTACCGTGAAAGCTTCATGCTCCACTACAACTTCCCTCCATACTCTGTTGGTGAAGCTGGTCGTGTTGGTTCCCCTGGTCGCCGTGAAATCGGCCACGGTAAACTGGCTTGGCGTGCGATTAACCCAGTCCTGCCTCGCGGCGAAGACTTCCCTTACACCATTCGTTTGGTGTCAGAAGTAACTGAGTCAAACGGTTCGTCATCCATGGCAACTGTTTGCGGTGCGTCACTTGCTTTGATGTCTTCTGGTGTTCCACTGCCGCGTCCGGTTGCTGGTATCGCCATGGGCCTCATCAAAGAAGAAGACGGCCGCTATGCAGTCTTGAGTGATATCCTTGGTGATGAAGATCACCTCGGTGACATGGACTTTAAGGTTGCTGGTACAGAAGACGGTATTACTGCGCTGCAGATGGATATCAAAATTACTTCAGTCACACACGAGATCATGGAAGTAGCCCTTGATCAAGCGCGTGACGGTCGTTTGCATATCTTGGGTGAAATGGGCAAAGCAATCGCGACACCTCGCTCCGAGCTGTCTGATAACGCACCACAGATCACAACGATCAAGATCAACAAAGACAAGATCCGTGACGTCATTGGTTCTGGTGGTAAGGTGATCCGTGAGATCACTGAAGTTACTGGCACTAAGATCGACATCGAAGAAGATGGTACGATCAAAGTTGCTTCTACTGATGCTGAATCAGCGAAGAAAGCCGTTGAGTGGATTGAGTCCATCACTGGCGAACCTGAGCTGAACAAGATCTACAAAGGTAAAGTCGTCAAGTGTGTTGATTTCGGTGCATTCGTGAACTTTATGGGCGCAAAAGACGGCCTGGTTCACATCTCTGAAATCGCTCCTACACGCATCGCTAAAGTCACTGACGTCATCAACGAAGGCGAAGAAGTCTTTGTTAAAGTCATCGGCTTTGATGATCGCGGTAAAATCAAGCTTTCCATGAAGCGTGTTGACCAGGAATCTGGTGAAGAGCTCGTGGAAGACAAAGGCAACGAAGACTAAATCTCTCTTAACTGAGCGACGAAAAAGCGGCCCCTCAAAAGGCCGCTTTTTTTGTGCTTGGTTTCCAACTAAGCTAAAATCAATTCTCTTCCAAAAGTTTGAAAAATGCCTGTAATGCCATTTGGCTCCGTTCCTCGATTTGAGCTTTACTTGGCACGGGGTAGACGCCTATTACCCGCCTAATTTGAAGATCGCCTATCAAGAGACTAAAAAACCATCCTGCTAGCTCCTCCTCGCTTGCTTTCTGTTTTTTGCCGATATTCGTCATCAAAACTTCGATGAGCGGCTTGACGACATTACGGCCCCCGACAGCGATTGCTGCTCCAAGCTCTCCTGTTGGATCTGCTGCAGCCACTCTGTTTAACAAAACAGCCCTCTCTCCCAACAGCATTGCAAGAAGTATCGGGGCAATCCGGCAAAGTGCTTCGGCGGGGTCATCTTGCTCTTCAATCGCTTGCTCAAGCATGGTTTTAATATGATCCGAGTTGTCGCGAACCATTGTTTCGAAGAGCCCTCGTTTGTCACCATACCAACGATACAAAGTTTCGTTAGAAGCCTGCGCTGCTTTGGCGATACCCAACATCGACGTGCCGCTATAGCCTTTCGCGGCTAGCAGGCTGTATGCCGCTTGCGTAATCGCCTCATGCCGTGCTCTCTTTTTTTCCTCACGCATAAAAATACCCTGATTCACCTTGCCAATAAGCGTACACTTCGTTACTTAGACCGTAAATCCGTAACATTATGTACGCTTATTGGAACTTTGATCATGCGCTTAACCATCCTACTGCTAGTTCTCTTGTCTTTGCTGCTAGGTGCCGCGATTTTTGGTTTCTTTTACGCCTGGGTTTGTTCAACGATGTGGGGGTTGGATGCAGCTGATCCACGTGTCGCTATTCAAGCGATGCAGGCAATGAACGCATCGGTGCGAAACGGTGTTTTTGCGCCAGCATTTTTCGGAACGCCTGTTTTTCTCTTCGCCACAGCAGGAGTGCTTTGGTTCCAAACGTTCCAGAAAAGCGCCGCTTTGTTTGCGCTCAGCGGTCTGGTCTATTTTTGCTTTGGCCTCATTCTGACTATGGCGGTAAATGTTCCTATGAATGAAGCACTCGCAACAGTTACAGCGCCTAATGAACTCGCGGTGGCCAGTCAAATTTGGCAGGACTACTCTCCAACTTGGCAGTTTTGGAACCAGGTACGAACCGTTGCTTCTGGCCTGTCCTTTCTCATCGCCGTCGTCGGGGTGATGCACCTCCCCTTATATCGAGCGACTAGATGAGTCTGGGGTATCAAAGTTGGTTTCCTTCCCCGTATAAATGGCTTTCTGATTAATCAAAGCTAGGTTAGGGAGGCTTTGAACCTAATTCCTGTGCTTGGCCAAAAATGACCCGTGCGTTTCTTGTCACTCTTTTTCTAGAAGCTGCTCTCGTCATTTGCTGGAGCTCCGGGTTCATCGGTGCCAAACTTGCGTCAGAGACCCCCGCTGTATTTCTCTTAATGTTCTGGCGATTCCTTTTCACTTCTGTTGGTTTACTGCCTTTTGTCTGTATCGCCTTCAAAAAAGGGATGACAGCCAGAAGCTTTCTCATCCAATTTTTGGTCGGGTTTCTGGCGATGGGCGTCTTCCTGGCTTTCGGTGTCAAATCGATTGATCTCGGTGTACCAGTCGGTACATCGGCTTTGATTTCCGCCCTCCAACCTTTGATGACCGTTGCGATGGCAAGCTTACTGCTCAAGGAAGATATCAGCTATCGGCAATGGATGGGATTGTTCATCGGCCTGTTTGGGGTTTCTGTGGCAGTCGGCGGATCGTCAAGCACGGCATCATCTCTGGCTTACACCTTTGCCTTTCTAGGCGTTTTAGCCATGGTCGGGGCTACCATTGTCACAAAGACCGTCTCAAAGCCTTTAGACCTTCTCCCAACACTGGGTATTCAATGCCAGGCCGCCACAGTCCTATTCTTCCCACTGTCCATATATGAGGGCACATTGATACCAACGATCACACAGGACTTCCTGTTTGCGATTATCTGGTTCGTCATCTTTTCAACAATCGGGGCTTACGGTTTCTTCTGGCTTTGTTTGCGCCGCAGTTCTACGGCACGGGTATCGAGCTTGATCTATTTAACCCCTCCTGTAACAGCAATCTGGGCATGGCTCATGTTCTCTGAACCTATTACGATCTTCATCTTGATCGGATTTGCTATCTGTTTCGTCGGCGTAGTACTTGCTGCCAAGTCGGATTGAACTTAGAAAGTCTGGACTAGAGAAACCTTCGATCAAGTCAAGACTATGCCGTCTACCATGCCAACCACCATTTTCAACTCACCGATCGGTCCTCTCATCGGTCATCGCGGCGTCACAGAATCAGCGCCTGAAAACACGCTTGTCGCTATTGAGAAAGCGGCTGAATATGGGTGCAAATGGGTTGAGATAGATGCTCAACTAACGAAAGATCTAATTCCAGTTCTCATGCACGATGACGATCTAGATCGCACAACCTCGGCTAAAGGCCGCCTTGCCGACAAATATCTCAGAGATTTGGCTTTAGTAGATGCTGGGGCTTGGTACGACCCACCCCATCCAGGCCAGAAAATTCCAACACTCAGAGAATGCCTGCGCCTTTGTTTCGAATTGGACCTCCGCATCAATGTTGAGATCAAGCCAACCGAAGGCCTCGACGAAATCACTGCTGAGAAAGTTATGGAAACCCTGATCGACTTTTGGCCAGAGGACAAAGCGCCCCCACTCATCTCTAGCTTCTCCCGCTCTGCCATGAAGATTGCTCAGGCTGCCGCGCCAGAATGGCCAAGAGGCATGCTCTACCATGGCTTAGACGAAGACTGGCTCGCGTTCGCGAAAGAGGTCGACGCCTGGTCGCTCCACGTTTGGGACGAAGGGCTCACCCAAGAGCAAGTCACAGCCATGCAATCAGAAGGCTATCCAGTCCTGGTCTATTCTGTTGATGACCTAAAGACATCCCAACGTATGAAAGACTTTGGCGTTGATGCCATTTTTACAGGCGCACCCGAAATCATGGGCGGGATATGGTCTTAGACAAACATCACAATCAACGACCCAACAAGCAAGGCGGCCATTGAGAGGTTGAAAGCCTTAAGAAATTTAGGATTGTCGAGAAAACGGGCGATGCCCGCACCGAATAGGGTCCAAGCTGAGGTTGAGCCGATACCGGCAACCACATAAACCCCTGCTATCAATGCAACCTGCCAGTAAAAATTCCCGGCATCGGAGGATGTGAATGTTCCTAACGTCGACGTGCCTGCGGCCCAGGACTTAGGATTAATCCACTGAAAGCCTGCACCTTGCCAAAATGTCAAAGGTTTGCTGTCGGAACTGCTGCCAACCGATGAGGCCGTTGCGATTTTAATTGCCAGCCAAAGCAAATAGGCAATCGACAAGTACTTCATAACATCGTGGAGCCAAGGCAAGGCTTCAAACACAAACCCCAAGCCCAATCCAACCGTCGCAATCATCACTGGAAAGCCAATAGCCACTCCCAAGATGAAAGGAAGTGTTCTGATGTAACCATAGTTCACACCTGACGCTGTCGAGATGACATTGTTGGGCCCTGGCGTGAAAGCCATGGTGAAAGCGAACACTACAAGAGCTAGGAAATTTTCCATCTGAGGTCCTTGAATATTAGGTCAGCAATCATGACTTATATTCAGTTAAAATCAACTCTTATGCAACAAGTAAAAGATAATTCATATCGGCTAGAGATTGGGGGTAGGCTCTTGTTAATCAAGCTGTTATATGCCCAGCAACATGTCCCTAGTTCGTTGATAGGAAACAAAAATGGTTGATATTAGACTCCCCGATGACTCAGTACGCTCCTACCCTGGTTCCGTTACCGGAATGGAAGTCGCTGAATCAATTTCTTCAGGTCTTGCCAAGAACTCCATGGCGATCAAGATTGACGGCGAGTTAACCGACCTTTCTCAGCCCATTACCACGGATGCCTCCGTCGAGATTATTGTCCGTGGCAAAGGCAACGAAGACGCGCTCGAGCTGATCCGCCATGATTGCGCGCATGTATTGGCTGAAGCTGTCCAGAGCCTCTTTCCTGGCACTCAGGTAACAATCGGTCCTTCTATTGAAAACGGTTTCTATTACGACTTCTACCGCAAAGAGCCCTTCACACCTGAAGATCTAGAAAAGATCGAAAAACGCATGGCAGAGATCATTGCTAAGAACGAGCCTTTTGTGCGCTCTGTCGTTAGCCGTGAGGAAGCCATCGAGCTCTTCAAAAGCAAAGGCGAAGAGTTCAAGGTTGAGTTAATCCAAGACCTTGGCGAAGATCAGACAATCACGCTTTACAGCCAAGGCGATTGGATTGATCTTTGTCGTGGGCCACATGCTCCCTCGACTAGCTTTGTTGGCAAGTCATTCAAGCTCATGTCTCTTGCAGGTGCCTACTGGCGTGGTGATTCCAACCGCGAACAGCTACAACGCATCTACGGCACCGC
>CAJQQJ010000093.1 GCA_905480445.1 uncultured Alphaproteobacteria bacterium
GAACTCCACAGTACCAGCTGAGCAGTAGTCAACGATCCTGGAAAGTGCCACGGCTTGTTCGCCCATCGCTCTTCTTGTTTCTTCATCAAGAAACGGGCTTGGCGCTTCTTCGACGACTTTTTGGTGGCGACGTTGAATGGAACACTCGCGCTCACCCAGATAGATAATATTACCGTGTTTATCACCCAAGATCTGGATTTCGATATGGCGTGGTTGTTCAATGAACTTCTCGATAAAGATACGATCATCGCCAAAACTAGACATGGCTTCAGATTTAGCGGACAAAAAACCTTCCTTGGCGCCAGCAGCATCGTAGGCAACGCGCATTCCTTTACCACCGCCACCGGCAGAGGCTTTGATCATGACTGGGAAGCCGATCTGCTCTGAGATCTCTAGCGCGTGATTCTCATCGTCGATCAGATCCATATGGCCAGGAACTGTACTGACATTAGCGTCCATGGCAAGCTGCTTAGATTCAATCTTGTCGCCCATTGCGGCAATGGCCTTCACAGGTGGGCCGACAAAAACCACACCTACTTTTTCCAAAGATTGCGCAAAGTCTGAGTTTTCAGAAAGGAAACCGAAGCCAGGATGGACAGCCTCAGCACCTGTATCCAAACAGGCCTGTACTATGCGATCTATAACGAGGTAGGATTCAGCAGATGCTGATGCGCCAATATGCACTGCTTCATCAGCCATCTGGACATGAAGTCCACTAGCGTCTGCATCTGAATAAACTGCGACCGTTTGAATGCCCATCTTCTTGGCTGTTTTGATAACTCGACAAGCGATTTCGCCACGGTTGGCAATTAGAATTTTTTTGAACACCTACTGCTCCCAGTTTAATGCTGTAGCCTCACCAAAGATACGGACTACATGAAGCTAAAATTTGCGCCCTTATGCCCTCTTTTAAACAAAGAAACAAGCAGCTAGGCTGCGCCATAACTTAGCAGAAAGGGTGCTTGGCTAAGGTTTTTCTCGGAAGACTGCTCTCGTCACTTTTCCGCCATGTTCTGAAGTAATAAACAATCGAACTCGTAGCAAAGCGGATAGGTTTGATGGGTTTCTGGCGAAAAATAGATAAACTAGCACAAGGCTCTATATTTGAGAGCCTAACCAGCAGTGTCAGCAGCCAACTGAACAACTGGCAACATAAACGCAAAGACAAAACCCAAGATGTTTCCTTTACTATTGGCGTAATCGTTCTTGGCGCAAAATTGGCCAAAGCAGACGGTAAAGTCACACGTGATGAAATTTCCGCATTTAAGGAAGTCTTTGACGTTCCCGAAAGCGAAAAGAAAAACGTTGGACGCCTTTTTGATTCGGCCAAAAACAATGTTGATGGCTTTGAAGTCTACGCCAAGCAGATCGGTAAAATGTTCAGCGAACGTCCAGAAGTTCTCAGAAATCTGCTGGGTTGTCTCTACCATATAGCCGACGCCGACGGCGAAGTGACGGAGGGTGAACTTAGCTATCTTTATTCCGTTTGTGGCCATTTTGGCCTTAGTGATGACGATTTCTCCAATCTGGGCCCTGATGCCCATGCTATGTCATCATCCAATCCTTTTCATACACTAGGTTTAGAACCTTCCGACGAGGAAGCTACTATCAAAAAGAAGTACCGGACACTTGTGAAAGAAAATCACCCTGACAGGCTCCTGGCAGAAGGTGCGGATGATGAAACTTTTGAAAAAGCTAACAGACGGCTTGCCGAAATCAACGCTGCTTACCGTGCAATTAAAGAAACCAAGGGTTTTTAACTTTCGGCCCTAGCTTCCAAAATCCAAAAAGACTAAAGAGATCGTGCAGATGGTCGGGCAGCTGCATGCCTTTGGCGTGAGGAAAGTCCGGGCTCCACGAGAAGAAGGTGCCGGGTAACGCCCGGCGAGAGTGATCTTAGGGAAAGTGCCACAGAAAGCAAACCGCCATTGTATAGTGGTAAGGGTGAAAGGGTGCGGTAAGAGCGCACCGCGGAATCTGTAAAGGTTCTGGCAGGGTAAACCCCACCTGGAGCAAAACCAAATAGGAATGACAGGCTTCGGTCAGATGTTTCTCGCATTGTCGTTCGGGTCGGTTGCAAGAAACTAGGAGCAATCCTAGTTCCAGATGAATAGCTGTCGATTACAGAACCCGGCTTATAGACCATCTGCATTTTTACATTTCAAAACCGGCTCACATCCTGCGTATTGCACGACACCAAGCCAAACGAGAACAAAGCAAAAACATTACATTTACATGTACTTTAAAGTAAAGAAGTAACGAATTACGACTATTGCAACAATGTCACACTACGACTCCATAAACCAAAGACACGACTCCAATTCGAATCGGATTTTTGTCAATATATTCCAAATCATTACTTAAAACGACTCGACGACACTAAATATTGTGTCGAGTTTATTTACAAAACTTCGCGAATACTTGAATTCGCCTAAGTATTCGCTATCTAATTACATTGATAACCAGGATTCGTCATGATATCTCCTTGTTCAGACGAAACGGGGAAAGCAGCTCATATTTCGGGGCTGATAATTTAAGCAATTTTTAAATTGTAATTTTGTTGAAAGCGGAGGTTATGTGTCTCTATTCTTGGACACCTACACCATTAAAAAGAGCAAGACGAGCCATAGCGCTCATGTGCGGAACCGCGCCTCTTTGTCAAAAGCTTTTGCTTCATGAGTTCGTCTGTGAGCTCTAAGCCTTCTTCACCCCACCATGATCATATACCTGTCCTTGGCAAAGAAGCTGTACAATGGCTAGATCCGCAAGATGAAGGCACATATGTTGATGGAACTTTTGGAGCTGGCGGTTATTGCCGATTAATCTTAGAAACTTCCAAGTGCAATTTGATCGCTATTGACCGCGATCCTGAAGCTATTAAGCGCGGCAAAGAGCTAGAAATTGAATATCCAGGTCGGTTCCAAATTCTTCACGGAACATTCGGCGACTTAGACATTTTGCTTGAAGAAGCCGGTATCACCGAAATAAGTGGCATCGTTTTGGATCTTGGTGTTTCCTCAATGCAGCTGGACACACCAGAACGCGGCTTTTCCTTCCGCTTTGATGCACCGCTTAACATGAGAATGGACCAAGGAAGCTTGGCCCAAACCATAACCGCCTCTGACATCGTCAACACCTATGACGAAGAAAAGTTGGCCAGCATAATTTACAAATATGGAGAGGAGCGTAAATCGCGCTGGATTGCCCGAGCAATCTGCAAGCAGCGAATGATCGCCCCCATCACAAGAACAACTGAGCTTGTTAGTATTGTTAGCTCTGTTGTACGTAGGCGACCTGGTGGCAATAATCCTGCCACCAAGACATTTCAAGCCTTACGTATTTATTTAAATGACGAACTGGGAGAACTTGAACGTGGGATGGCAGCTGCCGAACGCGTTCTTCAACCGGGGGGTCGCTTGGTGATCGTTACTTTTCATTCCCTAGAAGATCGCCAGGTCAAACTATTTTTCAAAGAAAGATCTGGACGGACCCCTTCGGGTTCGAGGTATTTGCCAGATACAAGTGATTTAAGCAGACAGCCGTCAGATTTGAGCCGACAGCCGTCATTTTCTATGCTAACAGGGCGCGCGGTGCCTCCCAGTGAGGAGGAGATATTATCTAACACCCGCGCCCGGTCAGCACGTTTAAGGGCTGCCCAAAGAACCAATGCACCAGCCTGGGATCAGAAAGTTGCTGCATGATCAGATTGTCGACCATTTTGTGGCCGGTGGTGATTGGACTAGTTGCATTCACCCTGTTCCAGGTGAAATACAAGGTTTCCAAATTAAGTGGAGAGCTTGATTCCGTTCGCTCGGAAATCGTTCAAACCGAATCAGCTATGGAAGTTCTAAAAGCTGAATGGGCACACCTTAACAACCCGACCTACATCACAGAATTGACAGAGAAGTATCTGTCTGATGGTAAAAGAATTCAGGCTCACATTGGCTCGATTGATTCAATCCCAATGAGAGCCAACTTGCCGACGCCGCTACAAGACAAATCTTCAAGCCAAGTTTTGTTCTCGGACAAAGAACAAGAGCTACCTGTAAAAGACCTGTTAGTGCCCTCCTCGCCGGAAGTCACCGCCGTCAAAGGTAGCCTTAGAAAACAATACAGCCTTGATGAAATCGGCCAGCTCGTTGAGCAACTAGAAAGCACCAGTCAATGACAGAGCTTTCTCCAGATGGCCGCTTGCACCAAAAAGGCATCAGAGGGCTGTTTTATCGCCTTTTCCACCTGCCAGGTTTAGAGCCCGCTTTCACAAGAAGTAATAAGTTTCGCCTCGGCATGTTGGTTCTGTTTTTTTGTTTCTCATTCACCGCAATCGCTTCAAAACTATTCTATCTCTCGTTCTATATTGATCGCGACGCGAAACCCTTCATCCACATTGCCAGCGACGGTGGGTTCATCAAGAACAGAGCCGACTTGGTTGATCGCAACGGGATCGTTTTAGCAACCAATCTGCTCAAACCCTCATTATTCGCTGATCCCAGCCAAATCATGGATGTCGACGAAGCGGCCTATCACTTGGCTTCTGTCCTGGATGATCTTGATGTTGGCAAAGTTCGTAAGCAACTTTCAGGCGACGGTAAATTTGTTTGGATCAAACGCAATCTAACACCAAGGCAAAAACAAGAGATTAATGAGCTCGGGTTGCCCGGTCTCTACTTCCGCAATGAACAACAACGAGTTTATCCTCTTGGTTCCTTGACCGCTCACATCGTTGGCATGACCGATATCGATAACAAGGGTGTTGCTGGTGTGGAACGGTCACTTGACGCCATGCTCGGGTCAACGTCTGCTCCCGTTGAGTTATCGATCGATGTTCGCGTACAGCATGCAATCGAAGAGTCCGTTCAGGCTGCTATTACTAAGTTTAACGCCGTGGCTGGCGCCGGCATTGTCCTGGATGCCAAGACTTCCGAAGTTCTCGGCATGGTGTCTCTACCGACTTTTGACCCTTATGATCCTAATAACATTACCGACGAACAACGATTTAATCGCGCAACGCTTGGCATGTATGAGTTTGGTTCTGTTTTCAAAATTTTTACTGCCGCGATGGCATTGGAAAGCGGAAAGGTTAGAATGACAGACGTTTTTGATGCCACCAACCCGATTAAGATCTCACGTTTTGAAATTAGGGATTTTGAAGACGGAGAAAAACGCCCTCTTTCACTTAGAGAAGTGATTAAGCATTCATCGAACATTGGTGCCGCCAAGATTGCCGTTAAGGTTGGCACGCGCAACCAACAAGCTTTCCTCAAACGCTTGGGCTTGTTGAACCCTATAGCCATTGAACTGCCAGAAATCGGTAAACCACAGTTCCCTAAGACTTGGCGTGAAATCAACACGATGACGATTTCTTTTGGTCACGGCCTGTCAGTTAGTCTTCTACACACGGTAAACGCCATGGCCAGCCTGGTTAATGGTGGTCAGCTTCACCATCCAACACTTATCAAGCGCGAAACGCCAACCCTCGTGCAAGGCGAAAGTGTAGTTTCAGAAAAGACCTCCGACCAGGTAAGGGATCTCCTGAGAATGGTTGTCACAGAAGGTACCGGTAAAAATGCTGCAGTGAAAGGATATCTTGTTGGCGGTAAAACTGGCACAGCTGAAAAGCCGAAGAGAAACGGATACTCAGAAAAGTCTCTACTCTCTTCATTCATCGCTTCCTACCCCATGGATGACCCTCGCTACGTTGTTATGGTTACTGTGGATGAGCCAAAGCCAATCAAAGAATCATATGGCTATGCCACTGGCGGCTGGGTAGCCGCACCTGCCGTTGGTCAAATCATAGAAACAACTGCACCTATCTTAGGCGTAGAACCAAGGGGCGCTATAGCCGCGGCGGCTCAGGCAAGAAACGCTGTCGGTCAGGCTGTGAGTTACCAGGTGAACGGTAATGCGGCTGAATGAGCTCCTTCAAAAGGAAGTAAAAAACAATTTTGAAATCAAAGGCTTAACTGCTGATTCTCGTAGCGTAGCACCCGGCTACTTGTTCGCGGCATTGCCCGGGACGCAAGTTGACGGAACCCATTTCATTAAAGCTGCGATTAGCTCAGGTGCCTCTGCAATTCTTGCCCCAGCTGACTATGACGAGAGCACTTTACTTGTTCCTGCGGTTGAGATCGTTAGATCCGGAAACGTCAAACAAGCATTCTCACTCTTGGCAGCTCGGTTCTATGGCAAACAACCCAGCCACTTGTCAGCAGTGACTGGCACCAATGGTAAGACCTCCATTGCTTGGTTCACGCAAGCGATCTGGCAGAAATTGGGCCATAAGGCAGCGAGCTTTGGAACCCTGGGCGCCGTCCCTGCAGAGGTAACAAACGAGAATATTGCTTTAACGACACCCGATACAGTCACTTTGCATAAAGCCCTAGCTGACGCGGTCGATCAGAATGTAAGCCATCTTATCTTTGAGGCATCAAGCCACGGCCTCGAACAAC
>CAJQQJ010000094.1 GCA_905480445.1 uncultured Alphaproteobacteria bacterium
GAACAACAGGGGGACGACCATGGCCCCCTCAACTCCAACAGAAGCAACGGGGTCTGTCACTGGTTCACCTCGGCCCAAACAGAAGAAAACACGGATGACCATGGCCCACCTCTGCCTATAAAGATGTGTATATATATATATATATATGTACATATGTATATATACATATAGTCGTACAAGAACAAACGAGGATCACCGTACCATACCTCAATTTTAAGCATATCAAAGTAGATCCTTACCAGATATTGGTGAGGGTACAGCTCCCGGAGTTGGGTTGGAGCTCTAAGACTTGGCAACTGCTAGAAGAGGTGTATCCCTACGGAGTTTCTAGCCAAGTTGATACTGCATTAGCAAACCTTCAACGCCAAACTCATACTGGTGTTCCGATTATAAGAGCAGATTGGCTAGCTGCGACGGCGACTGTTTCTCCGCTCTATTATGATGTGCTCGGTCTGCCTGACAGTTTTCAGTTTCTTGAAAAAACTTTAGGCGTCGATAGCTTTTCGAATATAAAGAACGGGCAAGTTGCCAGGGCTGGTTTCCAAAAAAGTGGTGTCTCTGCCAACAATCGCCTAATCGAACGACACGACCTCGGCACTGGGTTCTTTTGGACATCTTATGATTTTGCTGGCAACAAAAGCCGTCAAAACTTGTTCAACTTTCCTCTCGGACCAATTGGAGCACTAGAATCCTATTTGGCATTTGAGCATGACGGCGGAGAAACGATTTTTACTCTGCCGAACGGTTTTCATGGGTATTATCTAAATACTGTCGATGGCAAGAGGTTGAACGTTGGACCTACAGACATCGTACGTGACACAAACTATAGGCAGGGAACAGGCGAGGTCGTTAATGGTATATCATGCATCAGTTGCCATGTAGAAGGTATGCGTGCAGGAGAGGACAAGGTTCGTGAAAGCGCTAATGATAATTTGACTTTTTCTGCCTCTGATCGTCAACGTATATCTGAAATATACCCCGGTGCTGAACAAGTTAACGCGCTGATTGCTCAAGACAAAAAAGCCTTTTTGGCGGTTTTGGATCAAGCTGGAGTCGGGCGTGAGACGAGACTGAACGGGAGGGAACCAATTAGAGGTTTGTTTGTCTATCATTTGGATAATCGTGTTGATTTGACCAGAGCGGCGGCTGAGTTAGGAATGACTGAAAAGGCACTTCTAGCTAGTGCGGCTTTCATTGGGCTAGATTTGGCTGGAGCCTTTCGCAGATTGGAGCAATCACCCTTGGCGCGTGACGAATGGGATGATATTTTCCCTGTTTTTCTAGAAAGGCTAACTGATTACAAAAGCCTAAAACACAAGAAATACCTAGTCGACGGCGAACAAGCTCAGGCAGCTAGTTTGACCTATTCAAATAGCCCTGCAAAGGAAGTGAAAGTACTTCTGGAACCCGCAACTCTAGGAACAAAAGAAGAAAATATTGCAATGTACAGCGATAAGAATGTTTACAAAAAAGGGGAATCTATCACGCTGCTTATTGAACCAAGGCAAGATTGTAGTCTCACGTTGATTAATGTTAGTCCCAAAGGCGAAATGTGCGTGCTTTTCCCCCATCCAGCATTGGACAATAGCCCGATAAAGGCTGGACAACAGTTCACCTATCCGCCTAGGGGACAGATGACGGGTGAAATCGTGGGAATAGAGACTTTTCAGGCCTTCTGTAACACAAGTGAAACAGCGTTGAAGCGTGAGACTAGGCACTTGCCTGAAACCTCCTGCTTTGTGAATGCCGATGAAGGAGTAAGAACTAAAGCAAAGAGCTATCTTGAATACGAAGTTTCTGTAGATTTAGATGCTTCTACGACAGGCAACACAGCTGCGACAAATCATGGTCAGAGCAAACTAAAGAAAGCTGTGTTGAAATTGGAGGTTCGTCCATGATCGAACGAGGAATTTCATATTGTGTTGTTTTTATCTTTGTGTTGCTCAGCAGCAGTGTTGAAGTCAAAGCCCAGGAAATTGAAATATACATCGCTGACGAAATCGAAGTTGGCAGTTTGCAGAAGCAGGGCCAAGGTGACGTCGATGTGGGATTAGACCCACTTGTCGCCTGTTTTTTAAATGGATCTGAGGAAAGTTGTTCTCAAGCGGCTCCTTTTCTAAGCGAAACAGAGTTTGAAAGCAGCGTTGGCCAGGAGACTTTGGAAGTGAGTGTTTATCTTTTTGATGATGATGGCAATGTCGTTGAAAAGCCACAACGGAAAAGCGCTGAGGAAAAACAAAGCAACGCACTCAAGCACGCGACGGCAATCAATATCACAGTAGAGTTTGACTACAATTCTGACCAGATAAAAAACACCGAAATTTATAAACTCAGTCAAATAGCTGGCGCTTTGATGCACCCTTCCACTAGCGACACGATTTTCGCGTTGGTAGGCCATACAGACTCTAAGGGATCCTACAGCTACAATTGCCGATTGTCTTTGCGGAGAGCAATCTCTGTACGCTCCTATCTTGCTACCCAAGGTGTCCAGAAGTATAGACTTATTCCTTTTGGGGCGGGAGAGGCTTTGTTGAAACCTGGCCTCGATTCAAACTCAGCTAGAAATCGACGGGTCGGATTTATGGCACTAGATCAAACAGAAAAGGATTTGGTGCCAGCTTTGACAAATATTTGTGGGGTATCTTGATAGTGCCTACTGCAACAGTTCAATACTTTTGTGCGACTCTTCTCCAGGTTTGGTCTTGGTTGGCCTTAGTTTCTTTGATTAGTCTTCTATCCAGCTTTGTTAGTTCAACAGTCTCAGCAAGCGACTCCTGTCCATTTGCGTTTGAAAGTCGTCTAGTTGAGAGTAGTGCGGGGCAAGCCTTGATTTTGGGGGCTGATGGTAAGCCTAGAACGGCTGCTGGAGATTGGGTTCCGATTTATTCTCGCCCCGAAAACGATCGAGTTCGCCGTTTTGGTCGTTACATAGGGCGCCTTGATGTTTGCTGGGAACAGGCAGATATGAAGCCGATTATCACCTATTGCACAGCTGCTCTTTTGGAAGGGAATAAAATCTTAACTAACCATCACTGTTTTGACTCTGGTGCCAGTACCAAGCTCGAAGGATACTACCCCGCGGAGGCTCGATTGGTGATGGGATACGATGATATTCAAGATCTTACTGAAGTGGCGGAATATAACGTGCCAACTAGTCCGGTCACTGCTTCTAGAAAGGCAGACGCATTGATCATGAGGGTCAGAGGTAACCCGAATAAGAAATGGGGGTATCTGGAGCTCTCAAGTGGAAGTATCACCGAAACTGAACAGGCACTACTGATTGTTCACCACCCGGCTGGAATTACCAAACAATTTAATCCTGTGAGTTGTCATGTACATAGCAGCCAACACAAGGCACCCTTTCCACAACTACGCCACGTCTGTGACACAGCTTTTGGCAGCTCTGGCTCTCTTATTTTGCGCGAAAGTGATCTTGCAATTGTGGGGCTTCATCATGAAGGTGGATTACGCCCGGGTGACCACAGGACTTTTAACAAAGCAGTGATGATTGATTTTGTAGCGAAAGAATTGGACCTTAAACTGGTACAATCAAAAGGAAGCCCGTCGCCACCAAAGCCAGTAGTTGATAGCTGTGCGATGATACGAGGTTCCTGGAAGGGAATTGAGGGCAGTAATAGTTGCTCTCAATTTCAAGAGTTAATCAGGTTTTTTCATGATAGTGAATGTTTTGAGCTGAATTTGGCTAAGGCACAAAAAAATGTCGTTTGCGATTCAATCGCTGAGCCCATTAAGGCTGACTCCACTAAGGTAGTTAAAAGATCGTGTAGTTATGCTGATGATGTATCAAACCTTTCCAAAAAGCAGAATGCACTCGCATTTGTGAGGTCATATTATCGAAACCTGAATAAAAGGAACGTCCAGGCTATTTTAAGAATGTACCCTTCCTTTAACCGGTCTCAATTGACTAGGTTGGTCAAAAATACCCAGTTTGCAAAAATTAGTGATTTGTATGTTACATCATCAAACGCCAATAGAACCATGGTTAAAGGTACAGCTAACGTCAAAAGTTACAATGAACGTTCTGCGCGTTGGGCTATGAATTTGCGTTTGGTTCAATCTGGGAACTGTTTCAAACTGACCAGCATGAAGGGAACAAAGAAGATTCATGATTAAGACATTCTTTTTCGCACTTGTCATTGTATCGCTTTCTTCCAAGGCAGCTATTTCATCTCCCGAGTCTACAGTTACCAGGTATTACGAGCTACTTGCTTCGAATCAATGTTTGGAAGCTCTAAAGTTAAGACCAGGAGCGAGTGAAAATCTATGTAAGGTAAAAGAAATTCACTTTCTTTCCGTTTCTACTGTGAGCGTAGATGAGGAGGTCGCTATCGTGAGGCTTCAAATCAACTATTCCGCGAACGCTAGTGAAAGGATTAAGTTCGATGGATATGTAGTGATGAGAGCAACATATGAATCTGGTTGGAGTATTGTTCACGATGGATTTTTTACCGATAAGTTGAAAGCTCAAAAGAAGGCATTAAAAGATAAGGAGAATGTCAGAATCACGCAATATAGCCATCCGTTAGACGGGTTCTGTTGGGACGCCCAAGCAACGATGCACAAAGATGGTGAAGAGGTCCCACAAAGAAAAGAATCTGGTAAAATCGTAAGAAAACCCACTAAGAGTACTCCTGCGCAAAATCATCTACCTCTATCCGCTTCGCTTCATGGTTCCATTCGGAGTGTTGATGTCGGACAAGAAAAGCTTGTCGCATTGACGTTTGATATTGGGGAGCAAAACAACGACCTCGCAGGGTACGACGGGCGAATTATAGATACTCTTAGAAAACATCGAGTGCACGCAACGCTTTACTTAGGTGGGAAGTGGATGCTCACTCATCCCAAAAGAACATTCCAGCTTATTTCCGACCCGCTGTTTGAAATTGGGAACCACGCTTGGACGCATGGCAACTTCAGAATGTTATCGGAAAAGCAGCGTGCTGAGCAAATTGACTTTACCCAAGCGCAGTACGAGACTTTTGTTGAATCCTTGGATAACGCGCCCTGTTTCAAAAGTGCAAAAGAAAGTGGCCAGGATAGGCTAGCGTTTGACCAATCAATAAAGACCTTCAGGTTCCCATACGGCACTTGCAATAAAGCGTCTTTTGCCGATTTGGCTGATAGAGGTCTTCCGGCGGTACAATGGGATGTTGTTTCAGCGGACGCTTGGAAGGCTCAAACTTCCGCCAAGATGATAAAGCACGTTCTTAAAAAGACTGAGCCGGGGTCGATTATTTTGATGCATGCAAATGGTCGAGGTTGGAAAACTCACCTCGCTATTGAACCTATTATTTTGGGGCTCAAGACAAGAGGGTACAGTTTTCTTACTGTGAGCGATCTTCTGTCTTCAGGAACACCGCGGACATATAGCGAATGTTTTGAGAATTTACCGGGCGATAACAAAAGATATGATAACATCTTTGGCAAAGGGACCTGGCGAGGTGAGAAGGACTACCGATAGTTGTGGATGTTTATTGAATAGGGCCTAAATGCGCATCAAGATCTTGATATTTTTCGGCACGTTCAACAACGGTGTTTATCAAAAGGAAATCACAAATGAATAGGCTCACAAATGAAGGGGGTTCGCTACTAACCCGCGAGGTATAAGGTTACATATCTGATGTGCCGCAAGCTTGTGACGCCTCGGCTTTTAATTTAGAGTAATGAAATAGCCAATTAAGGGGCAAGGTGCTGATGAGGGTGAGTTTTTGAGAGCTGTGAACCGGGCCATGATCGGGATGGCTCT
>CAJQQJ010000095.1 GCA_905480445.1 uncultured Alphaproteobacteria bacterium
CGTGACCGGCATCGCGGTATTCTTTGAGGACAGGATCGACGTCAGAAACAATGAACTGGTGCTCGACTGGGATAGCAGGCAGTGACAAGCCAACCATGTCGGCTGTTTGTTGTGGGTAGTTACCGGTTGCGGAAACGATATGTTCACAGGTGATCTCACCTTTATTGGTGGTCACTACCCATTCGCCGTTTTGCTTTTGATCAATGGCGGTGACTTCTGTCTGCTGGTAAATCTCAGCGCCATACATCTTTGCGCCTTTTGCAAGCGCCATCGTCAGGTCAACCGGCGCAATGTGGCCATCATCAGGGTGCCAAAGCGCGCCGATCAAACCGTCCATGTTAATAAGAGGCCAAAGCTTCTTGATTTCATCTGGACCAATCAGCTCATAGTTAATGCCGATTGTATCTGCTGTAGAGGCATAGTTACGATATTCATCCATGCGCTTTTGGTTTCGAGCGAGGCGAAGGTTACCAACAACATGGAAGGACACATCTTGGCCGGTCTCTTCTTCAAGCTTCTTGTACAGCTCTACTGAGTATTGATGCAGCTGGCCCACTGAATAAGACATGTTAAAGAGCGGCAGCAAACCGGCGGCATGCCAGGTCGATCCTGCCGTCAATTCTGTGCGCTCGCAAAGCACAACATCTGACCAACCCATCTTGGCCAAGTGATAGAGAGTGGATACGCCGCAAACGCCTCCACCGATGACAACAACGCGTGCTGAAGTTTTCATGGTATAGATCTTATCCAATTGATTAATTAGTTACCAAACAGGGCTGTCTCGATTCTGTCCGCTTTACTTGAAAGAAGCAGCTTGGAATTCCGCTTTTTTATAGAGTAAGAACGCACTTGAGAAGTCTGGGACGACAAATCCTAAATCAGCCCTTGTTGTTCTTGTCGTTTTGGGGCCGGGAACAGCCTGGTTGCGTCATCTGATGTCGAGTCCCGAGCATTTGGCTGCTTTCTTTAGCTCATTTGTTGAGGTTTCATCTGCTTTGTCTCGATAGTGTTGAATAAAACAGAGGCATTTGGGTCGATAACCATCAATTATGATTCGTTTCTGGTTGTGGCAAAAAAAGCTGCAAAGAATCCTTGACCCAATAGAGTGCCCCCCATATAAAGCGCCAACTTGAGCGAGCTCGTAGTAAGTCTAATGGTAATTCCGGCGGCTTAAACAGGGTTGGTTTGATTAGGAATTAAATTTTCGATTTAAGCTTGTCAGCGAAAAAGACGGTGAGGCGACGTTTCTAACGTGGCCCAATCGTTTTTGTGCGATAGGCAAAGATTGGAAGGAAGTTTGAACCGCGAAGGTTCTTAAAAAGGGTTTAAGGGTTTATGCCAACGATTAACCAACTTGTCCGTATGCCACGCACTAAGCCTGTGGTCCGGACCAAAGTTCCAGCTCTGGAAGCTTGCCCACAGAAACGTGGCGTTTGCACAAGAGTATACACGACGACACCTAAGAAGCCGAACTCGGCTCTTAGAAAGGTGGCGCGTGTTCGCTTGACCAACGGTTTTGAGGTCACTTCTTATATCCCTGGTGAAGGCCACAATCTGCAGGAGCACTCAGTTGTGTTGATCCGCGGCGGACGTGTGAAAGATTTGCCGGGCGTTCGTTATCACACCATTCGTGGTGTTCTTGATACACAAGGCGTTAAAGACCGCCGTCAGCGTCGTTCTAAGTACGGCGCTAAGCGTCCTAAGTAAGGAAGAGAATAGATGTCACGTCGTCACGCCGCTGAAAAGCGCGAAATCCTCCCTGATCCAAAATTTGGTGATCTCGTACTCTCCAAGTTTATGAACGTGCTTATGCTCGACGGTAAAAAATCCGCCGCAGAACGCATTGTTTATGGTGCTCTTGAAACTGCTGAAAAGCGTGGTGGGGCTGATGGCCTTAACGTTTTCCGCGATGCGCTCGATAACGTAAAGCCAGAACTTGAAGTCCGTTCACGCCGTGTTGGTGGTGCTACTTACCAGGTTCCTGTTGAGGTTCGCCCAGTGCGCGCTCAAGCGTTGGCTATTCGTTGGTTGATCGGTGCTGCTCGTAAGCGTTCTGAGAACACAATGATTGATCGTCTTGCTGGTGAGTTGATGGATGCATCAAACGACCGCGGCGCTGCTGTAAAGAAGCGCGAAGACACTCACAAGATGGCTGAAGCAAACAAAGCGTTTGCTCACTATCGCTGGTAAGAGATTGAATTTAGGGTTTTATTGAGATGGCAAGAGAACATCCATTAGAGAAATACCGCAATATTGGCATTATGGCCCATATTGATGCTGGTAAAACCACGACAACAGAGCGTGTTCTTTACTACACAGGTGTTGAGCACAAGATTGGCGAAGTTCACGATGGTGCTGCTACCATGGATTGGATGGAGCAGGAGCAGGAGCGTGGTATCACGATTACTTCTGCTGCAACGACTTGCGAGTGGAATGGTCACCGCATTAACATCATTGATACGCCTGGTCACGTTGACTTCACGATTGAAGTTGAGCGTTCTCTTAAGGTGCTCGATGGTGCGGTAACGGTATTTGATGCGGTTGCTGGTGTTGAGCCACAGTCTGAGACTGTTTGGCGTCAAGCTGATAAGTACGACGTTCCCCGTATGTGTTTTGTTAACAAAATGGACCGTATGGGCGCCAATTTCTATCGCTGTGTCGATATGATTGTTGATCGCCTTGGTGCTAAGCCATTGGTTGTTCAATTGCCAATTGGTGCTGAATCAGACTTTGCTGGTGTTGTTGACTTGTTGAATGATCGTGCGATCATTTGGAAGAACGAAGATCTCGGTGCTGAATTTGAATACGTCGATATCCCAGCTGATCTCGCTGAGAAAGCTGCTGAGTACCGTGAGCAGATGATCGAAACAGCTCTTGAGCAAGACGATGCTCTGATGGAAGCCTATTTCGAAGGTCAAACACCAAGTGCTGAACAACTGGTTTCTTGTATCCGTAAAGGTACAATTGCTGGTGATTTTGTTCCTGTTCTTTGCGGTACAGCGTTCAAAAACAAAGGTGTTCAGCCTATGTTGGACGCGGTTGTTGATTACTTGCCTTCTCCTTTGGATCTGCCACCTGTTAAGGGCATCATTCCTCGCGATGAGTCTGAAGGCGAGCGCGCACCATCTGATGATGAGCCGTTCTCCGGTCTTGCATTCAAAATTATGACCGATCCTCACATGGGTACGTTGACTTTTGTTCGTGTTTACTCAGGTACTGTTTCTAAGGGTGCCAACGTTGTTAACTCAACAAAAGAGGGTAAAGAACGTGTTGGTCGTATGGTTCAGATGCATGCTCGTAAGACAGAAGATCTTGCTGTAGCACGTACTGGCGATATCGTTGCCATTGCGTCGCTCAAGAACACAACAACTGGTGATACACTTTGTGATACGGCTAAACCGATTATTCTAGAGCGTATGGAATTTCCAGACCCTGTTATTGAAGTTGCTGTAGAGCCTAAAACAAAGGCTGACCAAGAGAAAATGGGCATTGCTTTGGCGCGTTTGGCTGCTGAAGACCCATCGTTCCGTGTGAACTCTGATGAGGAAAGCGGCCAGACTGTTATTGCAGGTATGGGCGAACTTCACCTTGATATCTTGGTCGACCGTATGAGACGTGAATTCAACGTAGAAGCAAACGTTGGTGCGCCTCAGGTTGCTTATCGTGAAACAATCACTAAGTCGTTCCGTTGTGACTACACTCACAAGAAACAATCTGGTGGTGCAGGTCAATTTGCGCGTATCATTCTTGAAATCGAGCCTAACGAAAAAGGCGCGGGCTTTGAGTTTGAATCAGCGATTGTTGGTGGTTCTATTCCTCGCGAATTTATCCCAGCAGTTGAAAAGGGTTTAGCAGACGCGTGTTCTAATGGTGTTCTTGCTGGTTTCCCTTTGATTGACAGGAAAGCTAGACTTGTTGACGGAGCAAGCCATGATGTTGACTCCTCAGCGATTGCTTTTGAGATAGCAGCCCGTGCTGCATTCCGCGAAGGTATCCCGCAGGCGGGTCCTGCTCTTCTAGAGCCGATCATGAAAGTGGAAGTTGTCACGCCAGAAGATTACATGGGCGACGTTATCGGAGATCTAAACTCCCGTCGTGGTCAAGTTCAAGGTACGGAAGCTCGCGGAAACGCAACAGTTGTGACAGCGATGGTTCCACTGGCCAATATGTTTGGCTACATTAACAACCTGCGCTCTATGAGTTCAGGTCGTGCACAGTTCTCCATGCAATTCGATCACTACGATCAGGTGCCGAAAGCGGTAGCTGACGAAGTCGTGTCGAAAATGGCATAAGTTATTTGTTTTAATAGGTTTTTGATTAGAAAACTTTGCTTACGAAGGAAGAGTAGTTATGGCGAAGGAAAAGTTTGAGCGTAATAAGCCACACGTAAATGTTGGTACTGTTGGTCACGTTGACCACGGAAAGACAACTTTGACGGCGGCGATTACGAAGGTATTGGCAGAAGCACAGGGCGGCACAGCCGTTGC
>CAJQQJ010000096.1 GCA_905480445.1 uncultured Alphaproteobacteria bacterium
GTCGCCCAAAATGTCACTGCCAATACCCTTACCTAACAAGGCTCCATTGACGTAGCCGCGGCCTTCAATAGATCGCAAATCAAGGTCCTTCCATAAAAGGTTTGGAGCGCCGGCAATCGAAGCAACGTTGAAGAAATCGTCCGCGATAAGGCGGTTCACACCCAATGCAGAAAAATCGTCGTAGCGATCATCCACAAATTCAACCGCCGCCATTACGCCAGCAACTGTTTCCTTAACCTGCTCAACCGCAAAGATTTCCCGACCTGAAGCCAGAACGAGGTCTCGCCCCATAACCACAGCGAGTTCACATTCAATCGCTGGTTTGATGTAATCAGAGGCACGGAACCTAGCTTTCGCTTCAAACAGCTGGTTCTCGTTCATTGATCCGGCACAGGGTTGATCTATTCCCAGAAATTCCTGCATTACCTGCGTTGTACAACCAATCTTGTAACCAGCAATGGGCCCGCTACCTGACAACGACATCTTTTCGTGTACAAGATCTTGCACTTCATAAGCGATTTGCTCATTTGTCAGCGTTAAATGTGCCGGCAATGTTCGAACAGTAGAGCCCTGATCTCTCTCAGCAAGTACGATTGAGGCAGCTTCACCTACTAGATTCATTAGTCAACCTTGAACTAGACACGAATTGATTTCTGACTTGATAACAAGCCAGCGTCAATCCACAAGACAAATCAAAGCTTCATGGCAAGTAGAATGCTGTTAAGCAGGTGGGCCTCTATGAGGTTTTGCCTTCTTAAAGTTCCCATTTTTGAGGCTGAACTCTCTGGTCGCCTCCTCAAGATCGATGGTGTTAAAACGGCAAGCCTTTTGGTTGGCCACATTCACAAGGTTCCGGTTCCGGCCGATGTAAGCGTTGGCTTCTTGCTTTGCAGCGCCTTTGAGATCCATAGCCAACAGCATGGGAGGGAACAATAAAAGGCTGAGGGCTCCAATGCCCACGTTGTTACCGACGGTCTTGCCGTGTTCTTGAAGCAAACGCTTGATTTGATCATTGTTACTGATCAACTCCAACTCTATTTGCTGGCAGCTCAGGTTCACATCGTTGGTTTTTACCGTTTGAACAGGAGCCGCCTTTCGACCGCCGCAAGCAGACAAAAATAGCAAACTTACGATAGCACAGAGAGTAACAAAATTCTTCACAAGGCCAGCCTCGAACTGTTTTCAACGATACCTCCTTTAGTAGCTATAACACATCATAAAAACAATCTTAAGGAACCCTAAATTTGTGGATAAATCGCGCAGTCTCTTACTTCAAAACTATGGTTTCAAAGCGACAGTTTTTTTGCTTACCTATGTTGGCCAAGTTTCTGCTTCTAACAATAAGGGCATCTGATTCTTGCTTAGCGGCGCCCTTTAAATCAAGCGCGAAAAGAGCAGGCCAGAACAAGATCAATCCTACAGCGCCGACGGCCACATTTTGGTTTTGGGACCTTTGGTGTTCGCCAACAAGAGACCGGATGCGTCTATCATTGCTTAACAATTCGGCTTCGATCTGACGGCAGCTCAAACCGACATCAGTCTGCGTAAAAGTATTGACTGGCTGCGCCTGTCTGCCCCCACAAGACGAAAGTGAAAACGACACCAATAAGAAAAAGGAAAAGGCTTTGCATAGCTTGTTCATAATAAACCGTCTGAAATAAATGTTTAAAATTAGTTCTATAAAATCAGAAATTCCTTACTGCTTTTAATTGAACAGAGGAAGAAAATCTTGCCCAAAACGTAAAAGGAATCTGTTTTCCCTAGTCTTTGCTAAAGTAAAAGCCAACTCGCCAAACCTAAAAAGGCAAAGAATCCAACGATGTCTGTTATCGTTGTTAATATAACCGCAGATGCGTTAGCCGGGTCGATGTTCAAACGCTCGAGAATCAAAGGAATGAGAGCGCCTGCTAAGCCTGCAACCAGCAGATTTCCAACCATCGCAATTGCAATCACCATAGCCAGCATCGAATCCCCAAACCAGAAAAGAGTAACGATTGCTGCCAAGGCCGCAAACCCTGCCCCATTGATGACAGCCACGAAAATTTCTTTGCCGATGAAACGTAATGCGTTGGCGGAAGTCAAATCTTTCATAGCAATGGCCCGTACGGCAACTGTCAGCGTCTGAGTACCAGCATTGCCCCCCATTGAAGCGACAATCGGCATGAGTACGGCCAAAGCTACCAATCGTTCAATTGTTTGATCAAACATAGAAATGACGAGAGATGCCAAAATTGCAGTTGCTAAATTCACCGTTAACCAGGGAAAACGTGACCTCGCTGTTTGCAGCGCCCTAGAATACATATCCTCGGCGCCTAGACCAGCCATCTTGAAGAGATCGTCCTCAGCCTCCTCGTCGATAACCCTGACGATATCATCCAGGGTTACGACACCAACCATTCCAGCTTCCGGTGTCGCAACAGGTGCTGAGCTCAAATTGTATTGGCGAAATTCATAAGCCAGATCTTCCTGATTGAGATCTGGGGCAACAATGTGCAAGTCAGTAGACATAATCGTTTCAATGGAGACACCGCGCTTGGACCGCATTACCCGGCTCACTGGTAAAACACCCAGGGGTGAAAGCTCCTTGTCAACGACGTAGAGATCATAGAAATCGTCCGGAAGATCTCGTGAGGCACGCATATAGTCAATGGCTTGTCCGACCGTCCATTCCAGTGGAACTGTCACAAACTCCTTCGCCATGAGGCGACCAGCTGACTCTTCTGGATAGGAAAGCGATTCACGAACCACTTCTCTATCGACTGGAAGAATAGCGGCGAGCACGCGCTCGCGTTCTTCCTCGTCGAGATCCTCAATAACGTCGAGCGCGTCATCACTATCTAACTCACGGAAGGCTTCGGCAAGCTGTTGAGGTTGAAGCCTATCGAGAACCTCTTCCTGTACTGTACCTTCCAAGTAAGTGAGCGTTTCGTGATGCATGTCGTCGCCGAACACATCAACGAAGCGGCCACGCTCATCTCTGTTAAGAAACTCAAGCAAATCTGCACAATCACTCGGGTGCAGCTCTTGGATCTCTCCGTGCACTTCGCCGTAATCGGACTGGTCGAAGGCGTCCCTTACAAGCGGTAGAATGCGTTCAGCAGGTGCGAGACGATCTTCACCCTCAGTCAAATAAACGGCTTTTTCTTCGCCCTTCACTTCTTCTAAGGATTGGTCCAAGCTAACCTCCTGATACGCGCATTGATCAAACAACTTGTCGATCAATCAAAAAAACCCCAGGGAGCACGAAAGCTACGACCAGGGGTTTGTCAAATGGTGCGGTCGAGAAGACTCGAACTTCCACGGCCTTTACGGCCACAGCGACCTCAACGCTGCGCGTCTACCAATTCCGCCACGACCGCACGTCTGGACGGCTGGGGGCTTGCCCCAACGCAGAAAGGGGATTAACAAACCGTTCATGGAATAGCAAGGGCATAAAGCGCTCTTGAGGCAATTAAATGGCGGTCGAATTTTTTGGAAGATAAAGCGTTCATATGCTCAGGGAAAATGACCCTGTCGATTGACAGCCCTGACCCAACTTGGATCATTTCAGATGATCTGATCCCCTACCCTAAGGCTCAATCCTTCATGGATCAAAGAGTTGCAGAAATTCAGTGCAACACTGCCCCTGAGACCCTCTGGTTGCTGGAGCACTTTTCGCTTTATACATCCGGTACCAGCGCCAAAAGTCATGACCTTCTGGACAGGAATCGCTTCCCGGTTTTCAACACAGGACGCGGCGGTCAATACACTTACCATGGTCCTGGCCAACGTATTGCCTACGCCATGCTGGATCTTAACAAGCGCAAGCGTGACATTAGATGTTATGTCCATGCTTTGGAAGATTGGCTGATTCACTGTCTACAGCATTTCAATGTCAAAGGAGAACGCCGAGAAGGTCGTGTTGGCATTTGGGTTGTGACAGATTCAGGTGAGAAGAAAATTGCGGCTATCGGGGTAAGGGTAAAAAAATGGGTGACGATGCATGGTATCTCACTCAACGTTGAGCCTGACTTAAGTCATTTTGACGGCATAGTGCCTTGCGGCCTTGGTGATTTCGGTGTGACGTCGCTTCTGGACTTGGGCATCACAGCATCTATATCTGACGTAGATCTTGCTCTCCAGCAGAGCTTTCATGAAGTATTCGGTTGAAAAAAGGAAAGACGCACGTGGATTATACAGGAATAACCTTCAAGAAAAACGATGGTATCGCAACAATTACCTTCAATCGGACTGACGCGGCCAACGGTCTGGACATGGATACAACTATATCCTTCATGAACGCAGCCGTTGATTGTAGTGAGGACTCTTCGATCCGCGCCGTTATTCTGACAGGTGCAGGCGATCGTTTTTTCTCCGCTGGCGGCGATCTGAAGGCTTTTACTTCTATGGGTGATCAGGTAGCCCAAGGTGTGAAGTTGATGACCATGTACCTTCATCAGGCAGTTTCTCGTCTCACGAGAATGAACGCGCCGCTGATCTGTGCGGTTAACGGGGTCGCGGCTGGTGCTGGCGTCAGCCTGGCTGCAATGGGCGATCTAGTGATTGCTAAGGAGTCAGCTTCCTTTACTCTCGCTTATACCAACGGAGGCCTGTCACCAGACGGCAGCTCTACATACTTCCTACCTCGAGTGATCGGCATGCGTAGAACACAAGAGTTAATGATCACAAACCGAAAGCTCAGCGCCCAAGAGGCTTTGGACTGGGGCTTAGTCACCAAAGTTGTCGGCGATGATGATCTCAGCGAGGAAGTTCAGAAATTGGCAGAGCGCTTGGCTAAAGGGCCAACACAGGCCTATGGGGGCGTTAAGTCTTTGCTGGCCGAAACTTTCAGTTCTGGCTTGGAACACCAGATGGAAGCGGAAGCACGCACAATCGCTCGTCTGATCAGCGGTGAGGATGCGCAAGAAGGCATGCGGGCTTTTGCGGCTAAGGAACGTCCTAATTACAAAGGACAGAGTTAAAACTCTAACGCTGAGAGAAGTGGCCGGCCCGCAAAATCAATATTTGTCGCTCCTTTGGCTAGAAATTGCCTGATTTAACTCCCATATGATGAGGTGAAACCGGAGCATTCTGTTGACGTCTCTACCGAAGTCTATCGCCGAAAAATTCAAGTTCTTTTGGGCTTGGATAAAATCGCCTGCCTCTGTAGCATCGGTCGTGCCGAGCTCAAGCGAACTGACGGCGGCTATGATCGAAGCCAGTGGGTTGAAGCCAGGGGACCGAATATTAGAATTAGGCCCAGGTACAGGCGTTTTCACCAGGGCTCTGCTAGACTCAGGCATAGAGGAAGATCAGCTGGTTCTGGTCGAGTTCAGCCCTGAATTCGCCGATCAGCTGAGGCAGGACTTTCCAAAGGCCAAACTAGTTGAAGGCGACGCCTTTTTAGTCCTGAAAGAATTGAAGCAAGAGGGTGAGCGATTTTCGGCCGCACTTTCCGGTCTGCCCTTGTTAATGTTCACTGAAGATGTCAGGGAAGATTGCATTAGAGGCTGCTTGGAAATCCTTGAACCTGCGGGATGTCTTTGCCAGTTCACCTACAGCCCCACCCCACTCGTTCCAGATAACAAGGACTGGGAGGCTAAAGTGTCTGAAAGAATCTGGCAAAACATCCCACCAGCCGTCGTTTGGTCTTACAGAAAAAACATTGACTGAAAGTTATCTACAATTCTTAACGACTTAAGGCCTGATGCACTAAACGGTGGAAATGATGAATGCCGTGCTCCGCAGTGCCAGATCCCTCTGGGTCAGCAATGATCGGCCCTTGCGAGTACCCAAGTGAATGCAGGCCCCGTTGGACTGACTCAACTAAGGAAAGATCTTCAGGCACCAACACATCTGTTATATATCCAGAGCGAAGATCATCTTCCTTTGCATTAGCCAAAGATAGGAAGTGTCCCTCAAAACTGGTGGTGTCAGGTGATAAAGGCCGAGCCGCCAGCACAGTGACTTCTTTTTGGCCCGGCAGCACGTTAAACGTTGTGTTTGGCCACAGGTACCAAAAGCCCGAATTTTGGACAGGGTCTTCATCCTTCACCAAATAGGCAGAATTCTCTTTTCTTATTTCTGCACCAATCTGACGGCTCCAATAGTCAAAAACGTCGACCTCATAGTCAGGCATGCAGATCAAATCTGCAAAGGCTGGATGCGCGTGATTGCAGTGATAACATTCAACATAATTATCAACGACCACCTTCCAGCCCGCTTTTTGGACAGGATTGCTATCAGTGTCCCCCGCTAAAGCGCCGCCATCATGGACAGCCAACTCAGAAAGGTAGGGAACCCTGGATCGAATATCACGTTCTAAGTCACCGGCAATCGAAGCAAGACTCTCTGCCTCTGGATCAAGATTAACGAAGACACAATCGCAAAACATCTCAAGACGAATAGAAGACAAACAATAATCGTTTTTATCAAAACCTGGACGGCTAGAACTTTTGGGTGCCCCTCTTAGCTTTCCGTCCATTTCAAACGTCCAGGCGTGGTAAGGACAGACAATGACAGAACTG
>CAJQQJ010000097.1 GCA_905480445.1 uncultured Alphaproteobacteria bacterium
GATGCGACAGTAGATGAAATCGATATGCTGTTAGACGTGACATACCAAATCGAAGGGCACACAATTTGTGCGCTTGGGGATGCAGCAGCTTGGCCAGTTCAGGGCCTCATTAAGAATTTCCGCCATGTGATCGAAGAGAGAATCGCAGGCGCTCAAAGAGCAGCAGCGGAATAGGAAACCAAGATGCCAAAACTGACCGTTGACGGTAATGAAGTCGAATTCGAACAAGGTATGACAGTTTTGCAAGCTTGTGAGCTAGCAGGCGCTGAAATTCCGCGTTTCTGTTACCATGACCGACTGTCTGTGGCTGGTAACTGCCGCATGTGCCTTGTTGATTTGGAAAAAGCGCCGAAGCCGATTGCTTCTTGTGCTTTCCCTGCTGGTGACGGCATGGTGATTAGCACTAAGACGGATCGAGTCAAAAAAGCCCGCAAGGGTGTCATGGAATTCTTGTTGATCAACCATCCTCTTGATTGTCCAATTTGTGACCAGGGCGGTGAGTGTGATCTTCAAGATCAAGCCATGGCTTTTGGTTTTGACAAGACACGTTATGAAGAAAACAAGCGCGCTGTTCCTGACAAATATATGGGACCGTTGATCAATACGATCATGACCCGCTGTATTCAGTGTACGCGTTGTGTTCGCTTTGCTACGGAAATCGCTGGTGTTGAAGAGCTTGGCCTCGTTAATCGCGGTGAAAGCGTTGAGATTTCTTCCATTGAAAAGGCGATTAACTCTGAGCTGTCAGGTAACCTGATTGATGTTTGTCCCGTCGGTGCTTTGACGTCAAAGCCATATGCATTCAATGCGCGTTCTTGGGAACTACGCAAAACCCCATCTATTGATGTTATGGACGCAGTCGGTTCCAACATTCGTGTTGATAGCCGGGGCCGGGACGTTCTCCGCATTCTTCCTCGCCTCCATGAGGATATCAACGAAGAATGGATTGCTGATAAAACACGCTACGCTGTGGATGGCTTGCGTCGCCAACGCCTCGACAAGCCTTATGTCCGTGTTGACGGTAAGTTGCAGGCGGTGAGCTGGGACGTCGCTTTGCAGACAGTTGTCGACAAGCTTAAGTCCACTAAAGCTGAAAAAATTGGCGCTGTTGTAGGCGACACCTGTGATGCGGAGTCGATGTTTGCTCTCAAAGGTCTGATGGATGGCCTAGGCGTTGAGTCTATCGATTGCCGTCAAGAAGGCGCTGCTGTTGGCGGAGAGCGTAGCTCTTATCTTTTCAACACTACAATTGCTGGCATCGAAGAAGCTGACGCTATTCTCCTCGTTGGAACAGACCCACGTTGGGAAGCGCCTCTTGTCAATGCACGTATTCGCAAGCGTTTCCTCGAAGGCGGTTTATCTATTGGTGGCATTGGACCGGCAGTAGATCTTACTTTCCAAATGGACTGGTTCGGTTCTTCTGCATCTGATTTACAAGCTGTTTTGGCTGGAAGCTCTGACTTCTCTAAAGAGCTAGAGAACGCGCAGAACCCCATGATTATTCTTGGAAACGGCGCTTTGGTTGGCGCTGACGGCGAGGCTGTTTTAGCTCTTGCTGGTGAAGTTGCTGAAAAATACGGTATGATCCGTGACGGCTGGAATGGATTTAACGTTCTCCATCAAGCAGCGTCACGTGTCGCTGGCCTGGATATGGGCTTCTTGCCTTCTTCTGCTGGCAAGTCTGCTCGTGAAATGGCAGGCGCTCTCGACGTCGTCTTCCTGATGTCCGCCGACGAAATGGATATGACTGGCTTCAACGATAGCTTTGTTATTTATCAAGGCCATCATGGTGACGCCGGTGCTCATGCAGCGGATGTTGTTTTACCTGGCGCTGCCTACACAGAGAAAAACGGCACTTACGTCAATCTTGAAGGCCGTGCACAGTTAGCCAACATGGCTGGTTTCCCGCCAGGGGACGCTAGAGAAGATTGGACAATCATTCGTGCTATCGCTGGTCAACTAAATGTTGATTTAGGCTTTGATAACATCATCGAGTTACGACAAGCCTTGGTTGCTGCAGTTCCAACGATGGCGGCAATTGATCAAATTGTTCGGGCCTCTTGGGACAAACCAGGTAAAGCTGGCACTGTCTCAGGTGATGCTTTCGAATTGACAGTAACGAACTATTACATGACTGACCCAATTTCGCGCGCTTCAGAGACGATGGCGGAATGTAGCGACGTCTTTGTGAATGTTGGCGAACTGCAAGCAACAGGGACGGAGGGCTGATCATGCAAGAACTCATCACGACCTACGGCATCCCCTTAGCGATCATAGTAGCGCAGATCTTAGCTATCATGTTGCCGCTGACAATTGTTGTCGCTTTCTATACCTATGCAGAACGCAAAGTAATCGCAGCTGCTCAAATGCGTAAGGGGCCAAATGTTGTTGGTCCTTTTGGCTTGTTGCAGCCCATTGCTGATGCTGTGAAGCTGCTATTCAAAGAAACGATTTTGCCGAGTAAGGCAAACGTTGTTGTCTTTCTTTTCGCGCCTATTTTGACCTTTACATTGGCGATGGTTGCTTGGGCTGTGATCCCGGTGAATGAAGGTTGGGTGATTGCTGACATCAATGTCGGTGTGCTTTACCTTTTTGCTATCTCCTCCTTGGGGGTTTATGGCGTGATCATGTCCGGATGGGCTTCAAATTCGAAGTATCCGTTCTTAGGCGCGCTCAGATCAGCCGCTCAGATGGTTTCATATGAAGTTTCCATGGGGTTTGTGATTGTCAGCGTCATTCTTTGTGTTGGTTCGTTCAACCTTAC
>CAJQQJ010000098.1 GCA_905480445.1 uncultured Alphaproteobacteria bacterium
TGGGGAGTCCATCTTGAAGTTTGAGACCTCTCTTGCAGAAGCAGGCGAGAAAGCAACAAACAATGTCGGTCAGATGGTTGGTCGCTTTGCGGGCGAGTTAGATGACGCTGGACAGCGTTCCATGCAATCTGTTCTTAAACTGGCTCAAGAGTTGCCTGAAATGACAAAGGCCATCAGTGACACAGCTGAAGGAACAGCGCTTCGTCTCCAAAATGCGAGCGGTGATATCGTTGCTCAAAGCCAACATCTGGCACGATCAGCGGCTGACTTGATGTCTTATGGTGACCAGATCCGCAACGATCTACAAAGACTGCCGAATGACCTCATGAACACAACTGAAAACCTCGACGAAAAAGTCCGGGAAGTTTCAGAGCAAGTGATCGCCACTTATTCTGAGGTTGGTAAGCACGTCGTTAGTACCGCTGAGCAGATGTATGAAGCCAAATCCTCCATCGAGGGTCGCTTGGCAGAAATCTCTCACTTCTACGATGATGTGAAGTCTGTTGGATCTAAGATCGAAGCCAACATCAACGAGCAAACGCATCAGATTGATACCTCAACGTCGAAAGCCAGATTGGCTTGGCTGGAGGCCCAAAAGGCGATGCAGCTCCATGCTGATGAGACAATCGAGTTCTCTGAGGAATACATCACAAACGTTAACCGCGTGACTGAAGTGGCCAGACGAGAAGTCGAGGATCTAAGCCGTCTTTCCTCCACTACTATTGAGTCTGTTCACTCAACTTCACAGGCTGTCGGTGGGCAACTTCAAGAGTTCACCACCACGGTGACAGAGCTCAAGGATATGGTCAATTCTGTTGGCGGAGCGGCTGCTCAGCAAAGAAAAATGTTGAACGAAGCGGGCTTGGAGGCTGAACATCGGGCACGTAAGATGACGGATCAGATGCTGGCCAACCAGAAGGATGCCTTCTTGAAAGATGCCGGCGCATTAGTCGGTCGTCTTCATCAAGCAGCCATTGATGTTGAGCAAATTATGATGGGCGAGCTTTCACCAGAAGTCATTCAGGCCTATCAGGCGGGAGACAAGGGTATCTCTGTTCGCCGCCTGTTAAAACGCAAGGCACCGCAACATGCGGATAGAATTTCTACACTTTATCACAACGACGCCTCTTTTAATGCCGCCGTTGAAGCCTATCTAAGAACATTCAAAGATTTACTTGACCAGTCGAAGGTAAGTGATCCATCAAAGCTGCTTCACACGACATTCCTGACAGGTGATCTAGGAAAACTCTATATCTTCCTGACACAGTCGCTAGGACAGTTGGAAGCTGCCGCTTAAAGGACAAAGTTATGGCCGGGCAAACACCGGAAAACAAGAAACAGCAGCAAGGTAAAGGGGTCGCCAATTCGGCGGCCCCTAAGCCGTCTTATGAACAAGACGGTGATCCTTGGGGCACATTGAAACGGTTGATCGTTCATGTTTGGCCAACGGGTCGCTTTGATCTCAAGTTCCTCGTTGTTGCCTCGCTGACCTTTTTGGTCTTGTCAAAAGTCGCCAACGTTACGGTTCCATATTTCTTGAAACTGGCCGTCGATGCCCTGGACAGTCCCACAGATGCCTTAGTGCTTGTGCCATTGGGTGTCATATTGGCATATGGTGCAGCGCGTGTTTTGTCCTTGGCTTTTGGGGAACTGAGAGATGCTCTCTTTGCTCGTGTTGGACAGAACGCTATCCGCAAAGTCGCACTTTCGACCTTTCGCCACCTCCATGCTCTGTCGATGCGGTTTCATCTAGACCGCCAGACTGGTGGGCTGAGCCGTGCGATTGAGCGGGGAACGAAAGGCATCGACTTTCTTCTTCGTTTTGTGCTTTTCTCCATTTTCCCAACTCTGCTTGAAATCTTTCTAGTTTGCGGGATTTTGTGGACGCTTTTTGATTTCTGGTACGCAGCTGTAACTTTCACAACCATTGTTGGCTACATCGTCTACACGATTTCTGTCACCGAATGGCGGCTCAAGTTTCGCCGCGCCATGAACAAGTCAGACTCAGAAGCCAATACCAAGGCAATCGATAGCCTGCTCAATTTCGAAACTGTTAAGTATTTCAATAACGAAGATCACGAAGCCAACCGTTTTGATGGCGCGCTGGCGGGGTATGAGAAAGCGGCGATCCGTAGCAACGTATCCCTGTCGTTTCTCAATATTGGCCAAGCAGCGATTATTTCAATTGGCGTCACTCTTGTCATGTTGATGGCGGCTTACGGAGTCAAAAATGGCACCATGACGTTGGGCGACTTCGTCTTGGTAAACACCTATTTGATTCAGCTTTACATGCCGCTCAATTTCCTGGGTTTCGTTTACAGAGAGATCAAACAGTCTTTGGTCGACATGGAATTCATGTTCAATCTCCTCGATGAAGCGACGGAAGTGGTTGATGCCCCTGATGCTAAGCCCTTGGTTCTTTCCGGTGGCGAAGTGCAGTTTGATGCAGTAGATTTCTCCTACAACAAGGAACGCCAAATTCTTCATGGCGTTTCCTTTAGCGTTCCTAAGGGTACAACCACCGCCGTAGTGGGACCTTCTGGGTCGGGCAAGTCGACGATCGGTCGCTTGCTCTATCGCTTCTACGATGTGAATGCGGGAGCCATTCGCATTGATGGCCAGGACCTACGTGATAGCCAGCAGCAAACAGTCCGTGGTCAGATCGGGATTGTGCCTCAGGACACTGTGTTGTTCAATGACACGATTGCTTACAACATTGCCTATGGCCGGCCTGGCTCAAGCCAGGAAAAGGTCATTGAGGCGGCAAAATTGGCTCAGATCCATGACTTTATCCTATCGCTTCCTGACGGCTACGACACGGTTGTCGGCGAAAGGGGGCTTAAGCTCTCTGGTGGTGAAAGACAGCGTGTTTCTATTGCTAGAACGATTCTCAAAAATCCGGAGATCCTGCTCTTTGATGAGGCTACATCTGCCTTAGACAGCAGAACTGAGAAGGAAATTCAAAAGTCGTTGGCGGAAGTCTCTAAAGGCAGAACCACACTTGTGGTCGCGCATAGACTGTCGACGATTATTGATTCGGATGAAATTATCGTGTTGGATCAAGGGCGAATCGCCGAAAAGGGTACTCATGATGTACTTCTGAAGGCCGATTCAATCTATGCAGAGATGTGGAAACGCCAACAAGAGGCACAGGCGAAGGAAGAAAAGGCCGCAGCTTAGATTCTTCTCGCAAAGTTGCTTGACCTAGGCGGGTCACTCCCCTAGAACACCGCTCAACGTGGTGGACTGTTTCGTCCACCCTTTTGTTTTGATTTATAGGAATAGGTAGTCCCATGGCACGCCGTTGTGATTTTACTGGTAAAGGCGTTCAGACTGGCAACAATGTTAGCCACGCGAACAACAAGACGCGCCGTCGCTTTTTGCCAAACATGCAGAAAGCTTCATTTGTCAGTGAGACATTGGGTGAAATTATCCAGGTTCGTGTAACTGCTCGCGGTATTCGCTCAATTGAGCACAATGGTGGTTTGGACTCTTTCTTGATGTCGACTGCAGACCGCAACCTTGGTCCTGATGCGCTTAAGATTAAGAGCCGCATTAAGAAAAAGGCTGCTCCTGCAGCTGCGTAAAGCGACTAAAGTTTTGAAAAAGGCCTGCCATTTTGGCGGGCCTTTTTTATGGCTTCAAGTTCCATTCGCTGGTGACGGAAGCATCTGCCTCTGTTGCCAGGTGTAGCAAGCGAAGCCGCTGGAACTCGTTGACATTTAGCAGTTGAGACAAGGCCCAAACAGCGGCGCCTCTAACGAGAGGGCTGTCATTGGCCAATTGAGTTGAGGTTGGCTCAACTAGGCTTGCTAAGCCCGAATTGCCAGCTGCGATCAGCAGGTTTCTCAAAAAGCGCTCCACACCAATGCGTTTGATGGGCGAGCCCGAGAATAGAGCTCTGAAAGTCGTGTCATTCAGCACTAGCAATTCTGCTAGCTTTGGCCCGACTAAAGCTTCTCTTGGTAGAAAGCTCAGCTCCTCAGTTTGTTGAGCGAATTTGTTCCAAGGACAAACCGCCAAGCAGTCATCACAGCCGTAGACACGATTACCAATGGCCTTACGAAACTCCTGTGGGATCGGTCCTTTATGTTCAATGGTCAGGTAGGAGATGCAACGGCGGGCGTCCAGCTGGTAGGGCTGAGGGAAGGCTTTGGTAGGGCAAATGTCCAGGCAGCGTCTACAGCCGCCACAGTGGTCATTCTCTGCCTCGTCTGGCTCTAGTTCCAGCGTCGTATATATCTCACCCAGGAACAACCAAGAACCGTATTCGCGAGAAACAATGTTCGTATGTTTGCCTTGCCACCCGATACCGGCAGACTGTGCCAGCGGTTTTTCGAGAACAGGTGCCGTGTCGACAAAGACTTTGAGCTCACAGCCGTACTCACTCACCATCCACCGAGCTATTTGCTTGAGGCGTTTCTTGACAAGGTCATGATAGTCACGGTTCTGGGCGTAAACGGAGATATTGGCTTGGTCGGCTAAATCCAACTTTGCCAGAGGGTCAGATGCTGGTCCGTAGTTCATACCAAGTGAAATGACAGATCTGCAGTCGGACCAAAGCCCGGTGGGTGAGGCTCGTTGTTCTTTGCGGCTTTCCATCCATTCCATGTCGCCTTGGAATCCAGCTTCGAGGAAGGCCTCAAAGCCACGTTGATTAACTTCGGGCATTGTAGCCCTCGCAAATCCAACGCTACCGAAACCGATCTCTCGAGCGAAGTCAGCAATCGCCTTTTGTCTATTTGGCTTTGAGGGCAGCATGGAAGGTAGTCCAAACAAAAAGACCGGCCATCGAGACCGGTCTTTTCAAAAGCGTTAAAGCTTTGGTTTAGCCGTAAACGGACTCTTTACCAAAGTGCTTAGTCAGCATGTAATACATAACAGCACGGAACTTATTGCGCTCTGACTTGCCATAAGTCTCGATTGCTTTTTGAATAGCTGCATCGAGCTCAGGACCATCAGCAAGCCCTAGCTTCTTGATGAGGAAGTTGTTCTTAACAGTTTCCAATTCGGCAGGCTGAGAAGCAGCAACAGTAGAAGCGTCTGCATTATAGATCGCAGGGCCGCAGCCTTTTGTTACCTTCTCAAGCAGATCCATGTCTGCTGTCATGCCGCACTTGTTCTTCAGATCGTCAGCATACTGTGCGATCAAATCATCACGTCTACCCATGGAAAATCTCCTCTTGGCTTTATGGGTTGTCCCGCCGCAGGTCAATAAGAGGCCTTATCGCCCTGCGAATCTATAAACTTGAGGGCGAAACTAAGCCAAGTTGGCTTGTAAGGGAAGGCTTTTGCTAGATAAATTTTTATCTATCTCCCTTAATTTAGAGAGCCGCGACGTCGCCCAATGCCTGTTCTTCTTCGAACGCCGCTACAAAGTCGTCAAATGAGCCCATTTCCAACGCGGTGCGCATACCAGCCATCAGTTCTTGGTAGTAATACAAGTTGTGCCAAGTGAGCAGCATGTTACCCAAAATTTCGGAAGCCATAACCAGATGGCGGATGTAGGCACGGCTATAGGACTTACAGGCCGGACAGAGGCATTGATCGTCAATTGGACGTGGGTCATCCTTGTGACGAGCGTTGCGCATATTGACGGCGCCGCGACGTGTGAAGGCCTGGCTGGTGCGACCAGAACGCGTAGGTAGAACACAATCGAACATGTCGACGCCGCGTTTTACCGAACCTACCAAATCGCTTGGCTTGCCAACACCCATGAGGTAGCGAGGTTTGTCCTTTGGCAACATGGGAGCAGTGTAGTCCAGCACCTCGAACATGATGTCTTGGCCTTCACCAACGGCCAGGCCGCCGATAGCATAACCAGGGAAGTCGAGGTCTGTTAGTCGTCTGACGGATTCTTCACGCAGATTGCGGTAAGTGCTGCCTTGGACAATGCCATACAGCGCGTAGCCGGGACGGTTCACAAAGGCCTTTTTAGAACGTTCTGCCCAATCCATAGAAAGTGCCATAGACTCACGGGCTATGGGCTCTGACGCAGGGTAGGGTGTGCATTCATCGAATGCCATGGTGATTGTAGCGTCGAGCAGGTTCTGGATGTGCATGGAGCGTTCTGGGGTGAGACGCTCCTCATGGCCATCGATATGAGATTTGAATGTGACGCCATCGCTATCGATTTTACGCAGTTTAGCGAGGGACATGACTTGGTAACCACCTGAATCAGTCAAGATCGGACCAGGCCAATTCATGAACTTGTGCAATCCACCTAGTGCTGCAATTCTCTCGGCCGTTGGGCGCAACATCAGGTGATAGGTATTACCCAAAATTATCTGTGCGCCAGTGGAGGCCACAGATTCTGGCAGCATGGCTTTCACCGTCGCTGCGGTGCCCACTGGCATGAAAGCTGGTGTGTCGATGACACCGTGTGCCGTAGTGACCTGCCCGCGGCGAGCTTCGCCGGACCTGTGTGTGACGTTAAAGGAAAAGTCTGGCATCAGAAGTCCTTTCTTTCGAGCAGGGAGGCGTCGCCGTAGGAGTAAAAACGGTAATCGTTGGTCATTGCATGTTTGTAGGCGGCTTGCATGGTATCCAAACCGCAGAAGGCTGAAACCAGCATGAACAAGGTTGAACGTGGCAAGTGAAAGTTTGTCAGCAGTCGGTCGACCGCACGAAACTTGTAACCCGGTGTAATGAAGATCGAGGTGTTCTTTTGCCCATGCTCTACCGTGCCGTCTTCTCGGGCAAAACTTTCCATTGTCCTGAGCGACGTTGTTCCTGCTGCTACCACTTTACCCCCTGATCTGTGGGTTTCTTCGATTGAGGCCGCGGTTTCCCTTGGCATGACGCAGAACTCGCTGTGCATCAGGTGATCAGCGGTATCGTCTGTGACAACAGGCAGAAAGGTTCCCGCGCCGACATGCAGAGTCACTTTGGCTGTCTTTACCCCGCGCTCGCTCAACTTTTTGAGCAAACGATCAGTGAAGTGCAGGGAGGCTGTTGGGGCTGCAACGGCCCCTGGCTTAGCCGCGAAAATAGTTTGGTAGTCTTCGCTATCGTTTGTTGGCTTTTCGTCCGACCTCTTGATGTAGGGCGGCAGAGGCATGGAACCGACTTTCTCCAAAAGAGGAAAGAAGGCATCAGCCTCGACATTGAAATTCAAAGTTAGCGTTGGTCCGTCCCGAGAGATGATTTCAGCTGTTAACTCAGAACTGAAATCAATGAAGTCTCCGGGACGACAACGTTTTGCTGGCCGTGCAAAACATTCCCAAAGGCAAGGCCCTCTTTCTTTCGTCAGGGTGACTTCGACCTTGCCGCCGCTGCCGCGCTTGTTGCCCAGCAACCGGGCGGGAATGACTTTAGTATCGTTAATAACGAGCAAGTCACCTGGCTGCAGCAGTTGCGGTAAATCTAAGACTCCGTAATCTTTCAACTTGTCATGCCCGACATGCAACAGCTTGGCTGCATCACGCGGCCTCGCTGGTTCTATTGCAATAAGCTCTTTGGGAAGATCGAAGTCGAAGAAGTCAACGCGCATGGTTTAGGCGGCCGCTCTGTTTCCAGCCCACCAAGCAATCAGGAGCTTGAATGGAACCAATAGAAGCAGAGCCATAGCAACCTTTACACCGAAATCGCCGAGCGCGACTTGCTGCCAGGGCCAGTCTTGGCCTGAGAACGCAAGGGTGTAGAAAATAGCTGTGTCGACAGCCGATGCGATGAAAGAGGAAACAAGCGGGGCTTTCCACCAAGCCAAACTGCGCATCTTGTTAAAGATCGTCACGTCTAAAACCTGGCCTATGAGAAAGGCAGAAACTGACGCTAGACCGATGCGAACGTCACCAGCAAGAATGGAGAGAATGCCACCGACGATAAAGCCTACAAAAACCACCAGGTAAGCGTTACGGCTGCCATAAAGACGGTTTGTCAGATCGGTGACCAGAAAGGCTAAGGGGAAAGTGAATGTACCGTAGGTTAACCAATCATTGATTGGCATTTGAACCAGCACGTTCGAAATATAGATAATAAAAGCCATCGCCAAACCGGCGACAACTAGAGCAGTTCTAGTCGCAGTCATGGGCCACATCTTTCTTTTGCTCTTTCGACACCAGACCGGCAGATAGGCCAGCGGCTTTCATCGAACAGAGTTGTTGTGGGTTATAGATGAACGGCGCAATGCCAGCTTTTGGCTTTGACGTCAAGCCAGCCTAGTTTAGTTACTAGGTAGATCCGCTTTTTAGGAGGCAAAAATGTCAATGTTCAACAGCTCAAAAAGTGACGGCCTCGGCAAAATGTTGGGTGTTGGCTTGGTCATTTTTGTCATCTTCATGATCAAATTGGGCACTGACGTTTATGGCTAATTTTGTGGAAAAACACCGTGTTGCCGGTGCAGAAAGTGGGGTTCCAAACTGAGCGCGAGCGCCTTTCTTATCAGGCTTTACCCGTTTGCTGCGGTGCAGGAAAGATCTTGGCTAGTTTGCGGAGGTTTTGGGCGGTGGC
>CAJQQJ010000099.1 GCA_905480445.1 uncultured Alphaproteobacteria bacterium
CTTCATCTTGTTGATGATTTCCTCGTTGGAACCGATGCCCGTATAGTTAACAGTGATACCGGTCTCAGCCGTAAAAGCAGCCAGGTAGTCATCTGGAAGGTAGTCTGACCACATCAAAACATTGAGCTCACCCGAGGATGAGAAAGCGTTTTTGACAATAGCCGGTGTCGCCAACGTCGCAACACCGAGCGCTGCGCCAGTTTTCAAGACTGAACGACGATTAACTGTTTTATTGATTTTTCCAATAGACATAAAATGCCTCCCGTTTGTTGGTAAAAACCCTAGGCCGGAACAGCACAAAGGGTGTGCAGAAACGTCGCACAAGTTTCCAATCTTTACAACCCATCTCTATCGGAAGTTTGATTCAGCTCAACCCGACGACGGAAACAGGCCAACAAAATAGCAAGGAAAACTCAAACGAAGATTGACAAAGTCTAGGTGAGGCCCCTTTAGTTTTTGGTCGCAACGGCTTTATTGAGAGTCAATACAATGGTCCAAAAGCCCCCATCTATACTAACGGCCAACCTTGCCTGCTTTTTTGCCATGTTGCTGTGGGCAGTAGGCTTTCCCGCAACAGAAGTTCTACTGGACAGTTGGGGAGCTCTTTCACTTCTGAACATCCGAATGGGGATCAGCGCTGTTTTGCTGTTGCTGTGTTGGGCCTACTTCGATGGGTTTGAAGCAATCGTGAACGCAAATTGGCCCTTGGCACTTTTGGTGGGGGGACTAGGGTTTGGCATTGGCACAATTCTTTTGATGATTGGACAAAAGCTTTCAGATCCGGTGACACCTGCTATCGCGGCGGCAATGATGCCAATTTTCGGTGCCATGTTGGAGATTCTTTTCGACGGCCGAAAACTTAGACCTCTTCTCGTTCTCGGTATCTTGCTGGCACTTGGTGGTGGCTATCTGGCGACTGGTGTCAAATTGGAGGACAGTCAATTTGGCCTCGGTGCTTTGTTGTGCCTGCTTGCCATAATTCTTTTTGCCTGCGCGACCAGAGCAAATACCAAAAACTTCCAAGACCTGAGCGCACTTGGCCAATCAACCGTCGGCATTGTCGGTGCCTTTACCACCGGCATTCTTTGTTACTTGATTGCCATATCTTTTGGACTGGGCGAAACCGGCATAGGAAACCACGACGTTTTCCACATCAGTCTACTCCTCTATGTTGCGATCTTCTCAATTGCGGTCGCTCAAAGTCTTTGGATTTGGGCGGTTGGAGGCCTCGGCATTTTGGTGGCGTCTTTCCACATGAATGCTGTCCCCTTTTACGTCATGGTAACAGTTGTCCTCCTGATGGGAGGCGAATGGAACTGGTGGCAAGCCGCAGGGGCAGGACTGGTTGCTGTCGGTGTTATTCTCGCCCAGCTTGCCAGTCGTCGACAATGGACCTCAGATCAGGCTCATCCCTTGGCAACGACTGACATTCACAACAACGACTAATTCACAACGAAGGCATCAGTCCACAAGGTAATAGCGAACCGAGGTCACTACTCTTACAACCTTGTCAGCATAGAATTTCTCATCACCTTCGCGACCACGGGGAAGAAAGCGGACATTTCCTTGATCTGCCGAAATTATAGTACCCAAACGACTACCAGAATCTTCCGCAAATCGTGTTGCAGACTTACGGGCGTTCAAAGTGGCCTCCTCAATCATTCCCGGCTTGATTTGGTTCAAACCGGAGTAAGTGTAAACAGGGCGCGGTACGTCTTGCAGCACGATGCCTTTATTCAGCAAATCGTTTGAGCGACTAGCCAGTAGCTGCAAGGTTTCGACCTTCTCTGTTCCAATTTCCATGGTTCCCGAAAATTGATGCAGTTTTGTTTCAATGACTTCTTCCGTCTCTTTAACGACGTCAATTCCCAAAGCGTTTTGGCTGACCTCCTTGTGGACCTTGCGGTCAATGTCGATATTTTGGCGGTAATCGAGAGGCACAAGTGTCCAATCGCCTTTCGGTAAATCAGAACTGGCTACGAAATTTTTAGCAGCTTGTTGCATCTTCAAAGCTTGTGCTAGCGCTGCCTCGCGATCTTCGTCCTCGCTCCACCATGATAGCGACCAGGACGCAAAGTCAGCCTTCACGCGGCGCTCAGAAAGCCCTTTGACGACCACAGTTCGTTCCGGTGTTCGGACATGTACGTAAGCCTTTGACACTTGGAGCGCCGAGTAGCCAACACCGGCGGCCACACATCCACCGATTAGAAAAACAGAAAATAGTAAAACCGACAGTGATCTCATTTCAGGCATTCAAACCTCCTCATGATTGAAGGTTTTTGACTGCGCCTCAAGGAAGGCCAGATGAGGGTGCAATTGTGCAAATCTTATGAAGATTGAGAATTACGCACAGATCAAAGTTCGTCAGTATGACTTCGTGCAATGGGCGTTTAATGAATAAAACCTATTAAATTTAGGGGGTTCGCGAGCTCAATCGACAGTCGATCTATTTCTATAAACGCAAGGATCACATTAGATAACGAGTAGACTTGTTTTTTTTGAGGAGGAAAATCATGCATCAATTAACTAATATGAAACCAAAGCAAACGCTGTTGTCAGCTAAGTGGCTTGCCGGTGCTTTGTCAGGGCTTATGATTCTGGCAACATCACTGACAGTAGCCCACACGGCCAACGCCAGTTCATCACAGGCTGCTCCTGTAAGTCCGATGACCTTTATGGCTCTTTCAGACATTCATATCCAGAGTGGCCGAACAGGCGACGGTACTTTTTGTCATGACTGTGAGACAGGAAGCCTGCTTTTCAAAGCTGCACTTGGAAAAGCTAGGTCTTTGGTCACAGAAAAGAACCTACAATTCATAATTTACCTTGGCGATCTTCCAGCACACAACGAAGGAACAAGCTCGCGCGAGACGGAATTCGCAACGGCCCTAGATGGTTTGGCTTCTATCGTCAGCGGCACTTCGATTCCTGTTCTCTATCTACGCGGTAACAATGATTCTATTGGTGTAGACTATTGCACTTTCACGGCGCCAGATCGCAACGCTGGCAATGCGGAAAAGACACCTTTGGACTTTGCAAGCCAGCCGTCTGAGTGGCCTGTCTATAACGGTAATGCCACGATTATCGATCACAACAAACGGCACGGCTATTACTCGGCTCACCCATTAGGCACCTCGGACTTAAGAGTCATTGCCCTCAATACTGTCATGTTCACCAAAAGGTTTTCATCACCAAAGTCCTACTTTGGTTGTGTTAACGAACAAACAAAACAGCAGTTTGTGAGTGATCATTTGGATTGGCTCCAAGGCCAATTGAATGATGCAAGCTCAAATGGCGAGAAGGTTATTCTAGCGATGCACGTGCCCCCTGGCATTGATGGACATTCAACGCCACACTCCGGTAGGGACTATTCCTATATGTGGGATAAGCATTTGACTTACTCTGGTTCACTCATACCTGGAGCAAACGGCGATTGGGTACAGAAGGTTTTCCTAAATCTTGTCGATCAACATTCAGCAAGTATTGTTAGCCTGTTGAGCGCCCACACGCACCTAAACGGTATTCGCATGATAAACAATTGCAGCAACCAAGCCGTTGAGTTGAACCTGTCTATTCCTGCCGTAACAACTGACCATGGCAGCAATTCAGCACTAAAGATCATTTCTTACGACAACGACTTTGAGCTCATTGAGGCCGAGACGTTTTACGCCACTGAGCACAAAAACACTGTTTCTTCACAAACCCCACCAAGCTACTACGATTTTGAAGAGAACCAATCATTCGCCTTTTCTGACGCCTATTCTTGTGCGCCTGGAGATCCTTGTTACAGTCTTTTTGAGAGAGCCAACTTTATCCAGAGCACTAAGGGAGCAGCTTCACTTCTTAATGACATGCTTGGTGTTCTAAGTGTTAAAGCTAGATCTTACTCTGCACCGCACGTTTACAAAGAAGCGCTACAAACGATCTGTGGTTATTACTAACGGCGTTGATCCCAGTGAGCCTAACTCAGCCACTGGGTTTCTTTTTTTGTTAAGTTTGAATTGCAAACAGCTGGGCTGTGACCGTAGCAGGAACGAGCATTACCGAGAATTCCAACTAAATATTGTTGCGCAGCGGCCCTAAACCTGCGCTCAATGGAAGATAAGAGAGTTTTCTCAACCAGTAATAAAGCGCCACAATGAAAATTCTACAACGGTTCTTTTTCCTAAGTTGTCTCGCCTTCTTGTTGTCATCGGGCCCTTTCGGCGCGGCGACTGTTTATGCAGAAGATCCAGTCCAGGTGGTGCAATCGGTTGCCAACAATGCGATGGCAAAAATCGGTAAGGGTGGATCTTGGTCCTCAAGGCGGTCTGTTGCAAAGAAAATTGTTCGGTCGAGATTTGATGCAGCCCTTATTGGGCGCTTGTCATTGGGCCCCTATTGGAAGAAAGCGACAACCGACGAAAGAAAACGCTACCTCAAAACCTTCGAGGTTGCGCTCGCAGAATATTTTCTTGAAGTCTTTTCAGGTTACGCTGGTGAAAAGTTACAGGTAGTCCGCAGCAGCCAAGACAGTCGAAATCCTAAATACTTCATCGTCCATTCGCTTTTGCGTCAAGCTAACGGCCCCAAGGCAAAGGTCGACTGGAAACTGCGAAAGGCTGGCAGTCGATTTGTTGCGGTCGACATAAAGATCAAAGGCCTTTCACTCATCCACTCCTACAAGCGGTACTACACACGCTACCTCAAACGTCACAACGGAGACATTGACAAACTCATCAAGTGGATGGAAGCAGAAATTGCAAAAGGTAAGGCTAAGCGTTCGTGACAGAAAGGCTTGATTGACTTCCTGGTTGGTGGCTGTCACAGCACAGCTTCCTTTCTTTTGCCAGGACAGACATGAGTTCACCATCTAGTTCGCCTCTCAAAGCAGTCATCTTCATGTTGATTGCCTGTCTTTTCATGGCGAGTACGACCCTGATCGCCAAGACCCTTGGCAACAGTGGTGTTTTGGGTCCGGATGCAACAAAGCTTTCTCCCTTCATGGTGACGGCAGCCCGCTTTTTCTTTGCAGCTGGTGTCTGGATCATTGTGTGGAAGATCTCAGGACGACGATTGCAGAGCCCCGACTATAGCTTACATCTCAAGCGCACTGTTTTAGGCTGGGCCACTGTCACTCTCATCTTCGCGGCTTCTGCCAAAATGATACTTGCTGATGCAACAGCCATCTCTTTCCTAAATCCCTTAGTCGCCATGGTTTTAGCGGTTTTTATGCTGGGAGAAAAAGTCGGGCCGGTCCGATGGTTTGCCGCCGCTGTCATGATTTTGGGTGCCGTGATCCTGATCCAGCCAGGCAGCGACGCCTTCCAACTAGCCGCTCTCCTCGCACTGGGCGCTGCATTTACGGGAGGTGTCGAAGTGATCTACATTAAACAGTTAACGAACCGCGAACCTTTGCTCCAAGTCTTGCTCGTCAACAACCTGATGGGGCTTTGTCTGGCCCTCATCCCGCTTTGGTTCATCTGGAGTTGGCCAACGCAGGCCCAATGGCTTTTGTTAGTAATGGTTGGCCTCTGCATGGCGACGGCTCAACTCTTTTTCATTTCTGCGATCAAGGGCGCTGAGGCATCCTTCGTCACGCCCTTCATGTACTCTACTTTGCTCTTTGCAGCACTGTTAGATTTCATGGTTTTCGGGGCGCTACCAACGTCAATTGGCTTGTTAGGGGCTTTGATTGTTGTCTCGGGCGCAATCCTGCTTGCCTGGCGAGAGGGCTTGGCTCAACGAAGATCAAGCAGGTAGAGCATCCATCGCACCAACTACCTCATCCAAGGATCTCCTTGCACCGGTTTGCAGGTACTCCATCGCCTTGAGCGAGGCTTCGTGTGCTTCCCAAGACGAACCACCGACACAGTCCTCGATCACGCGGCAGAAGTAGTCATGCTGGTGCCCGTCAACAAAAGTGTAATGAACACAAACATCTGTCAGTCCGCCGCAAAGCAGCAGTGTGTCAGCCTTAAGCCCCTTCAGGAGAATTTCGAAGTCAGTACCAAAGAAAGCTGAGTAGCGACGCTTTTTAATGCGGTAATCAGTTGGCCAAATGCCGAGCTCTTCGACGGCGAGCTGATTGTTTGGATCAGTTTCCACACAATGCACGGTCTCGTCACCATCTAGCTCCCGACCAAAGTCGATCAAATCCTCTCGGTGAGATTCTCGGATAAATATGATCGGAATAGATTTTTCGTGTGCTTTGTCGATAGCGATTTTTGCCTTTAAAATGCGATCAGCATAGCCATCCATAATCGGAATAGAGCGCTCATCCGGTGCCACATCCTCCTCTGCAAAAGTATCCTTCTGGATATCAATGACAACAAGGACCGGACGCCCTTCGATCAAATCACGAGGATTGGGATTTGGCATGAGTTTTTCCTTTCAAGTCGAATGACTGACAACCATCGACGTGGCCGTTTGAAATGCGGCTGACCTTACTTCTTCTGCTAGGGACGAATCAGGTAAGGTACGGGCTAACGTCATGCCACCTACACACAAAGCCGCAAGAGATAAAGCCTTTTGCCGGGATGCTCCTTCTCTTTCTTTCAACCCCGTCTCGAGCAGCCAAACCATCGCTTCCAAAAGCTCTTGAAAGGATTGTTTGACGCTAGGACTGGCGCGCGCGATATCCGACGGCAAGGCAACCATGGGGCACTGCCCTTCTAGATCACCCAAGTGATCAGCAGAAAGGTAGGATTGCACCATTTGAGCGACGGCGGTTAGATCCAGGTTGCTTTCATTAATGCCAGCTTCACGACGCCATTGCGCACCACGCCCATTGAGGAAACTCGCCACAGCTGCGCTATACAAAGCTTCCTTGTTAGGAAAGTGGTTGTAGAAGCCACCTCGGGTAAGGCCGGCTTCTGCCATAATCATGTCGATTGTGACTTCGTGGAAACCATGCTTGTTAAACAGCACCCGCGCCACCTCGACAATTTTAGTTTTGGTCTTTTCTTTGTGTTCACTGCTGTACGGCATGGCAAAACTCCCAAAACAAGAGCTTAACAAGATTTCTATTTATGTTCTTTAACATATTTTAACTTCATCAATAATGCCTTCAACAGTCTGGAAATCCGAATTTGAAAATTGGGTGTCCAGACAGCAATTTTTCAATGGAGGCCACCTTATGAATGCCATAGGCAGTCTTATCCCGCTCGTTACTCTTTATCAGCCGTCCCTCATGGCACTGACACTGCTTTGTTTGTCTGTGATGCTTCAAGCGCTTTTGACGGCACCGCTTGCGTTCATCAAAGGCGAGCAAGCACCTGGTATGCCGCTGGTTGGAGACCACGCTTCTTTCAGCTTCCGTGTTTTGCGTACACACGTCAATTCCGTCGAAAGTCTCCCGGCCTTCGGGTTGGTTTTAATGTTAGCGATAGTGATCGGTGCCCATCCCACAGCCGTCAATTGGTTGGTCGTCCTGCACTTGATTTTCAGATTGTTGTTCTGGGCAGTTTACTACAGCGGAGTGGGTCGTTCTGCAGGCGGTATTAGAACCCTGGCTTTCGTCGGCGGCCTCTTCACGTCGATTGGTTTGTTCGTCACCGTCCTCTATCGATTACATTCGCTCTTCGCTTAACCCTTCAAAGCGAATAACTGAGCAGGCCTCCTTGCAAAGGAGAGGTCTGCTTTTTTTGCTCGAGCAAAGCGCCAAATAAACTTGTTGCACGATCCCAGAAAAAAATAGTCTAAATCAGAATGAAATCTGTTCTCTAAGGGAGTGACCAATGAAAGCGCAGTTCGATCTAAAAGGTAAGAAGGTTCTTGTCACCGGTGGTGCCTCCGGTATCGGCCTCGGCGCTGTCCAAGCCTTTTTGCGCTGCGGTGCCACAGTCGCGATCAATGATTTGCCGGGATCTCAAAACCTAGGTGATGCGATTGAGCGATTGAAGGCCGAAGGGCACAACGTTGTAGCGGCACCTGGCAATGTTGGTGACGCAGCGGATGCACCACGCATGATTAGGGAGGCAATAGCAGCTCTTGGCGGCTTGGACTATCTGATCAACAATGCCGGTACCCCTGGTACAAAAAGCCCAATTCCACCTTCTGATTTTGACCGCCAAGACGACGACTTTTGGAGCCTACTCCTGAACGTCAACTTGCTTGGCCCCTTTCGTTGCACCAAGGCCGCCGCTTCGGCGTTGAAAGCCTCCTCTGGTGCCATCGTTAACACTGCCTCTATTGCTGCCCACGGTATGGGTGGGTCTAGCTCTCCTTACTGCGCCACCAAAGCAGGTCTTTTAAGTCTCACAAGAGAGTGGTCACGTGCCCTGGCCCCGCAAGTACGAGTCAATGCTATCGCACCAGGCGTTGTCGACTCAAATTGGATGTGCCGCTTTGATGAAGTAGAGGGCGACCGCTTCAACCCAGAGATCGTACCTCTGCGCCGTATCGGAACCCCAGAAGATTACGGCGAAGCTATCCTCTGGCTAGCAGCGGGTGCGGATTACGTCACTGGCCAGTGCTTAAACGTTGATGGCGGCATGACGACTTAGGTAAATGCTGACCAATGGAAAGGATTTATGATGCATGTGTCTCTTACTGATCGACTGGATGACTATGTTCGTGAGAAAGTTGCTTCCGGCCTGTACAACAACGCTTCCGAAGTCATTCGAGAAGCGTTGCGTTTGAGAGACGAAATGACACCCTAAGGATTTTGTCAACCGGAACAAAACGGATTTGAAGCAAAAACCTGTCCCATTTGACATCATCCGGCTGTATAGCTTGTAAGCTATTGAATTTGTTGGGGCTGAAACTGTCTCAAACAGACTACTGCTAAACTGGCACACACTAATATTAATCGAGTTAACAGAAAATGTACAAATTCACCGACTACACGCCAGAAGTAGGCGAGAATGAGGTAGATTTTTGCCGTAGGCTAGAAGAATTTGGCCACGAAGAAATGTTCATAAGAAAAACACTCTGCTACCATTTTGAGAGAGAAAATATGGAAGGTTTGGGGGCATTCTTCAATCAGTTTGAGCAAGCACGGTTAAGGCATATTTCTATGCTCAAAGAGCTAGAACCAAATCGTAATCATTACTCAATGGTCAAAAAGGTTGCCAAAAACCTTGGACTTTCCGATGAACTAGCAGAACTTTGGGTTAATCGTTTTGATGAGGTAGGAAATCTCTCATTTTTGCGGTGAAGTATCGCAAGGGTGTCCTTTCGCCCTCAGCCATAACTAACCCCAACGTGGAGAATGTGTGCCTTTGGACTTGGATAGCCTTTTGCGCGAACTTGACCAGGAAACAGCAAAGAGTGCCTAAACTCATTATTACTCCATTAGCACGAGCAGATGTAATGGAGATCGGGCGCTACACTTAAGCCGCCTGGGGCATTCGGCAAAGAAATAGCTATCTTGGCGAAATAGCCACGGCCTTTGAGAAAATTCGTTTAGAGCTTGTAGCAGTCTAAGATCAAAGTTTTGTAAAAGCAGACTTCTAGAGACCTCAGCATAACTAGAGGATTCCCATAGGCTGGAATATTTGGTAACTTTTGTCATGCAGAAACCTTTCGTCAGCCAACCCGAACTTTTTGTGACCACCAGCGATCTTGATCATCCAGCACTTCATGCGCTTGAC
>CAJQQJ010000100.1 GCA_905480445.1 uncultured Alphaproteobacteria bacterium
CTGACAAAACAGAGAGCTTAACACTGGCGGACTTTTACTCCGGCCACAGCAGAAATATTCCGCCGCTTCAGTGGTGGATTATTGCACCGGCGTTCTCACTCAATCCAGCTTTGGGTTTCTTGATTCTGATGATGTTAGAAACCCGAGTGGATTTCAAAGCCATGGCAAAAGTATCGGCCTACAATTATGGCGTCTATCTAACGCACCCGCTGTTTCTCGATGTTTTTGAAGTCATGAGCCGAAACTGGTCTATGTTGCCCGCCGTTGAAGTCATGGGGCGTTTCATCTTCGCTTTGACTTGTTCGATTCTATTTACCCATCTGATGGGGCAATCCTTAAAAACGGGGTGGCTGGTCGGGTTCGATGTCAAACACATCAAACCTAAACAACCGGTCACAACGGGTTAACGTTGCTGTGAGAGATCGTTTGTTGTTTATCGGTAAAAACCAGCTATTTTCATTTTAACAAATTCACGAGGAGGTAAGCCAATGTTGTCATTAAACCGTAGACAAGCTCTAGCACTCACTGCCGGTGCTGCTGTTGCTTTGGCTCCTACTGTGGCCCTGGCTAAGAAGCCAGTTTACACCAGTTGGGGAAAAGCCATTCGTGGCTATGATCCTGTGGCCTATTTCAAGCAGCGTAAGCCCGTCAAAGGCAACGCCAAGTTCACCCACGAATACAAAGGTGCCACGTGGTACTTCTCATCCGCTGAAAATCGAGATCTCTTTGCTTCCGCGCCCAGCAGCTATGCGCCTCAATACGGTGGCTATTGTGCCTACGCCGTTTCTAAAGGATCAACAGCTAGTACGATCCCTCAAGCCTGGGATATCGTTAATGGGAAACTCTATTTGAACTACTCCAAGTCCATCCAAAAAACTTGGAAGAAAAAGCAATCAAGTTACATTCAAAAAGCCAATAGCAATTGGCCTGGCGTTTTGAATTAAGATCTTCCTCCTCCCTTGTCGCTTTTTGGGGCAGCCTTCGCGGGCTGCCCTTTTTTCTTGCGCTGGCCCACGATCAAGCTAAGCTTCTTTGCAAACGAATCTGGTGAGGAAACTATGCATCCAATCATAGCGATGTGGAGCCATCCGAGATCTGTCTCAACAGCGATCGAAAGGATCATGAGGGAGCGCGGCGATTGCACCTGCTTTCATGAGCCTTTTATGTATGATTATTACATCAATAGAGCCGTTCGAGTGATGCCAGGTTTTGAACCAGAGCCTGATAAACCACAGTCTTACGAGGCCGTGAAAGATTGTCTCTTGGAAGCTTCAGAATCTGGTCCAGTCTTCTTCAAGGACATGGGCTACTACGTCGTGCCACGCATCTTTGAAGATCGTGATTTCGCCGACCGTTTAACATCGACTTTTCTCATTCGTGACCCTGTTAAGTCTATCCCGTCATACTACAAACTGGATGCAGAATTGACGTTGGAAGAAATAGGATTGGAGGGTCAGTGGCGCCTTTTCGATTGGACAAACAGAGTGATAGGCAAAGCGGCATTTGTTCTGGATGCCGATCTTGTTCAAAATGATACACAGGCGGCGATGAGGGCTTATTGGGAAGCGCTTGGTTTACCCTTTGTTAGTCACGCGTTTGAATGGCAAAGCGAAACGGTTCCTGACGATTGGAAGCAGGTTGAAGCCTGGCATCAAAAGGCGCAGGCCAGCACATCGATTAGACCTGCTGAAGATAATGAGAAAGTCAGAGAGAAGTTTGAGCTTGCAGCGGCGAAGGAACCCAAATTACATAGTTATTTGGCACACCACAGGCCATTTTATGAAAAACTCCGCGCTTTTGCAGTCGATGCCTAAAGTGACATTTAGATGGGACCAGATTAGTGATTAAGACTTCTGAAACGACGGGACTTTCTGTTGATTGGTCCACTGATGCCATCATTGCGCGTCGAAATCGCTATTACGCAGCATCACAGCGTGCCTTTGTGCCCTTTGAAAAACCTCTGATCTTTGAGCGTGGTGAAGGGCAATACCTCTGGGATGAACGAGGCAACCGCATGACAGATTTACTTGCGATGAACCTTTGCATCTCAGTTGGCCATGCGCATCCGTTGGTCAATGCAGCGGCCAGAGAACAGGCCGAAGACCTACAGCATTGCACCACTATGTTCTATCACCCAGTTCCAGCGCACTTGGCTGAAGAGCTTATTGCGACTATGCCAGCAGGTGAGGAATGGGTTGTTCATTTCACCAACTCAGGCTCAGAAGCCATTGATTTGGCCTTGATGATGGCGCGCAGTCATACGGGCAACCATGACTTTATCGCTCTTCGTAATTCATACCATGGTCCGACGTACGGTGCGCAGTCTTTGACAGGCATCAAATCCTTTCGCCATGACGTTGGCTTGTTGAGCGGTGTTTTTTTTGCCGCCGACCCTAACCAGTATCGTGGCGTCTACGGTGAAGGCACCGACCCTTATCTTGACGATGTCGAAAACACCATCTCCTATGCAACAACTGGCAATCTAGCCGGAATGGTTATTGAGCCAGTTCAGGGTTATGGCGGCATCATCGAAATGCCTAAGGGCTATATGAAAGGTGCCTTTGAGCGTGTGAGAGCGGCGGGTGGACTGGCAATAGTTGATGAAGTGCAATCTGGTTTCGCCCGAACCGGCGACAATTTCTGGGCCTTCGAAGAACATGATGTTATTCCGGACATCGTGGTCATGGCCAAAGGAATAGGCAATGGTTATCCCTTAGGGGCCGTGGTTGCCAAACGTCACGTGGCCGAAGCTATGGATGGCAAATTCCTGTTCCATACCTATGGATCTAATCCCATTTCCTGCGCCGCTGGCAGAGCCGTTTTGAAAGTAATCAAGGAAGAGAAACTACAAGAAAATGCTAAGTCAGTCGGTGCAGATTTGTTGCTCGGTCTTAAGCAACTGCAGAACAAATACAAAGTTATCGGCGACGTGCGGGGCAAAGGCCTTATGATGGCAGTCGAGTTGGTTAAGGACCAGCGGACCAAAGAGCCAGATCCTGATACAACAGCGGCCGTGTTCGAAGTGACACGTGACCATGGCATAGTTGTTTCCAAATCTGGGACTTTCCGCAACGTGTTACGGATGGTGCCGCCACTTTGCTTGTCACATAATGATGTCGACCAAGTCTTAACGGCTTTAGACAAATGCTTTGCTAGCGTTTGACGTTAGAAGGGAAGGATCATAAAGATGTCTTATAGTTCTGTAGAAATTATCGACGGTGGCCAAGCGCTTTCATTGGATGGCACCCGCTTTCATGCGCTTTGGCTCAGAGACAACGCACTTGATCCGGAGACGCGGTCACCTGGTAATGGCCAAAGATTGATCACTCTAACGGATATCCCAGGCAGCACGATTGTTTCGGAAGCAGTCCTTAGTGATAATGGACTAGAAGTTACCTTCTTGCCCGAAGACAAAACGGTTTCGTTCCCGCATGATTGGTTGAAGCAGCATGCTTATGACAAACCTGTTGGCAAACCCGCAGGCTGGTTGCCGACTGACATTGAGACCTGGGACGCTGGTTTAAACATGTCCGTTCCAACCGCTGACTTTGGTGAAGCCAAACAAGGTGGCGAGGTCTTGGGTGGTTGGTTGTCAGCGGTTCGCCGGTATGGTTTTGCTAAAATGAGAGGCGGCCCTGTTGAAAGTGGTGCCTTGTTGGAAGTTGCTGATCTCTTTGGCTACATTCGTGAAACGAACTACGGCAAATGGTTTGAGGTAAGAACCGAAGTTAACCCAACTAACTTGGCCTATACAGGACTAGGGTTGCAAGCCCACACGGACAATCCGTACCGTGACCCTGTGCCAACTTTGCAAATCCTTTACTGCTTAGAAAATTCGGCTGAGGGTGGTGACTCTCAAGTAGTCGATGCTTTCAAAGCAGCTGAAAAACTGAGAGCGGTAAATCCGGACGGCTTTCGGTTGCTCAGTTCCTATTGTGCAAGGTTCGAGTATGCTGGGGCCGAGGGAACACATTTGTTGACCCGTAAGCCGATGATTGAGCTTGCGCCTGACGGAGAGCTGATCGGTATTCGTTTCAACAATCGATCCGCTGCAGCGATCACAGATGTACCTTACGAAGAGATGTCTGCTTATTATGCCGCCTACCGCCAGTTCGCAGAGATCATTGATGATCCTTCGATGGCGGTGTCATTTAAGCTTTCGCCGGGTGAGTGTTTCATTGTTGACAACACCCGTGTTCTCCATGCGCGTAAGGGTTACTCGGGCGAAGGATCTCGCTGGTTGCAAGGCTGTTACGCAGACAAAGATAGTCTTTATTCAACGCTTTCGGTTATTGAGAGCCAACAAAAGGTTGCAGCCCAATGAGCAAACCTGACTTCTCAAAACTCGACAGAAGTAACATAGTCGCCTTTATCGAGGATATCTTTGAGCGACGCGGCGCAGAGTCCTATTTGGGCGAGCAGGTGACAATGTCTCAGCATATGTTGCAAGGTGCTCAGCTGGCTGAACAAGCAGGAGCCGGCGACGAACTTGTTGCGGCTGCCTTGCTGCATGACATTGGTCACTACACCAGTGAGTTTCCGGCGAATGCGGCTGACGATGGTATAGACAACAACCACGAAGACGCAGGTGCCGCTGTTTTAGCGCCTTTCTTTCCAACCTTGATCGCTGACTGTTGTCGCTATCATGTTGCCGCCAAGCGCTATCTTTGTGCTACGGACGCGGAGTATTTTGGCAAACTGTCCGAAGCTTCCGTGCTTTCACTCGGCTTACAGGGCGGCCCGATGAATGCTGAGGAAGTTGTAACCTTCGAAAAGAATCCTCATATCAAAGAGATCGTTCAGGTGCGCATTTGGGATGATCAAGGTAAAGACCCAAACGTAACCACACCACCTTTCCAATACTACGCACCTATGTTAGAGCGAGCCGTCGCTAACCAATAGGTAACCCCATGTCTCAAGACTTTGTAACCATGACCCGCAGCCAAGCGGAGTCATTGATCGCTGATGCATTCATCAATTCAAAAGTTTCAGACGCCAATGCGAAATCAGTTGCGCAAGCGCTTGTCGCCGCAGAAGTCGACGGTCAGAGGGGTCATGGTTTCTCACGCGTCGGTTCTTATGCGGCCCAATCAAAATCAGGCAAGGTCGATGGTTTCGCGACACCAAAACTAACCCGAGACAAGCCTTCGTTTTTGAAAGTTGATGCAAAGAATGGCTTTGCTTATCCAGCTGTAGAAATGGCGATTGAGGCTTTGGTGGAAGCTGCAAAGAGCAACGGTATTGCTGGTGTTGCCATCTCTAACTCCCATCACTGCGGCCAGTTGAGCCGTCACGTGGAACAGCTGGCCGAACGAGGCTTGCTTGCAACTATGGTTGCTAATACTCCTAAGGCAATGGCGCCTTGGGGCGGATCCAAGCCTTTGTTTGGCACCAATCCAATTGCCTTTGGTGTGCCACGAGATGGCGCAGCGCCTTTGGTGATTGATCTCTCGCTGTCCAAAGTGGCGAGAGGCAAGATCATGGCTGCTAACAAATCTGGCGAGGCTATCCCAGAAGGTTGGGCGCTAGACAGCGGGGGCAATGACACAACCGATCCAAAGGCTGCCCTTGCGGGATCAATGATCCCTATGGGCGATGCTAAGGGGGCGGCTTTGGCCTTGCTTGTTGAAATACTCGCCGCAACAGTTACCGGTTCCAATTACAGTTTTGAAGCTACTTCCTTTTTTGATGGCAAAGGCGAACCGCCTTCAGTTGGGCAATTCATTCTTGCCATTGATACTGGTGCGACTCACGACCTCTTTGCGCAAAGGCTAGAAGCCTTGTTAGGCGAGATGCTGGAGCAAGATGGGACACGTTTGCCGGGTGAAAAACGCCTGAACGGTCGCAAAGCTTGTGAAGAGCAAGGCTTGTCCGTGCCGAAAGCCATGCTTGAAGAAATCAATGCCTTGGCTGTTTAGGTTCAGTTGATCATGAACAAGAGTGTCGCGATTATCGGCGGTGGCCCAGCTGGATTGATGGCGGCTGAAACGGCTATTCAGGCCGGCTTCGCAGTCACAGTTTATGAACAGATGCCATCACTTTCGCGTAAGTTTTTGATGGCGGGGCGGGGCGGCCTAAATCTTACCCATACCATGCCCAAAGACAAGTTCTTGAGCCAATACGGAGAGGCTGAAGATTGGCTCGAACCAATGATCAACGCCTTTAGACCCCAAGCCTTACATGATTGGAGCGGCGAATTAGGAGAGCCAGCTTTCGTCGGCAGTTCGGGCCGGGTTTTTCCAAAATCCTTCAAGACTTCGCCTTTGTTAAGAGCTTGGTTACGTAGGTTGGATGACGCTGGTGTTGAATTTCGAGTGCGACACACTTGGCGTGGCTGGAATGAAGAAGGGGCTCTTCTTTTCGATCATGAAGGAATGGAAGTTGCAGTAAATGCTGACAGTACAGTGTTGGCACTTGGCGGCGGCAGTTGGGCGAAACTGGGGTCCAATGGTCACTGGACGGAGATTCTAGAGGGTAAGGACATTGCCATTGAACCTCTCCTGCCATCCAACATGGGTTTTAAAGCCCAATGGTCGGAAATCTTGAAAGAGCGGTTTTCTGGACAGGCTGTTAAAAACGTTTCTCTCAGCTTTGAGGGTGTGGAAGCCAGAGGAGATTTAATGATCACTCAGCAAGGCATTGAAGGTGGGGCTGCCTACGCTCTTTCCAGCAAGATTAGGGATCGGTTGTTAACAGACGGATATGCCGTTGCAACCGTGGACCTGCGACCCGATTTGAGCGCTGAAAACCTCTTTGCCAAACTAGAGAAAACCAAAAAGTCGCTTTCTCTAACGAGCAAGCTTAAGAGGCTAGGGCTTTCGCCCAGTGCTGTTGCTTTACTGCGAGAACAGCCTTTGAGCGGAAAGAAACCAGCACAAATCGTTGAGCTGATTAAATTACTACCCTTCGAAATCATCGGCTTTCAACCGATTGATCGCGCTATTTCTTCTGCTGGAGGTGTGGCTCTGTCGGAAGTCAACGACGATCTGATGCTCAACAAAATGCCGGGTGTTTTTGTAGCCGGTGAGATGCTGGACTGGGAAGCTCCGACCGGAGGCTTCCTACTTCAAGCTTGCTTTGCAACAGGTAAACAGGCTGGGGCTGGCGTTGCGCAGTGGTTGGAATCAGTTGAAGAACTCTGAGTGTTCACCGTTGATCGTCCTGTTTAGAGTTTCTCAAAAATGAAGTAACGAGCGACTTCGCCGTAGCCCACGAAGAATTCCCCGGTCGTAACTTCAACTAGTTTCATCAAACCTTGTTCCGCGAGGACAGAGAACTTGGTATCAAATCCTTTTGCCGACCAAATGTCCTCGTGGATCGAACAGCCCAAAAAGCCGCCTGGCCTTAGTAGCCTTGCCAGTTCTGGTATTGGTTCTGAACCGACATGCCCAAGCGTAAAAGTGCCAGAAGATATGATCGCGTCGTAGCTTTCCGTTGGTAAGTCGATCGGTTTGGTGATGTCTCCTTCGATTAGATTTCGATAGATACCTCGTGATTCGGCGCGTTCAAGCATAGCGACCGTGATATCGATGCCGTCAAAGGAGCGGAAGCCAGCCGTTTTGAGATAACTGCTAGTTAAGCCAGTACCGCATCCGACATCCAATATTTCAGCATCATTGTTGGCAATGAAAGGCGCCAGTTTCTCTGCCATCACACGAGGTGCGATGTAGCCCAGCCGTTTTTCCATTTGCTCATCGTAGTCATCTGCCCAGATGTCATAGAATGTCATGGCGTCCTGGAGATCTGACAGCGAATAGGCCTGCTCGAGGAACAGCTCTGTTCTCGTAGGATCGTAATCTTTGGCTGACATTTGCACTTACTCCTTTTCGGATGTTGCTAGTCGTTCGCTGATCATGCGCTTGCCGTCGCCTTGTTCAACAGCCTCTGCGTAGAGGGTTTTCATAGTCGCTGCCAAACTCACATCTAATCCTTCTTGCTCAAGAAGAGAGTGAATGTAACTGAGGTCCTTCAACGAGTTCTCATTGGTGAAGACATAACCCTGGAAATCTCCCTTCAGAGCATTGCCAACAATGCGATGCATGGCAGATGAGTTTCCAGAGCCCAATTGTGCAAGTTCATAGAGTTTCCGCCAGTCAACACCTAAACTTCGGGCCTGTTTGAAAGTCTCGACAACCAGGGTTGCCGTACCCAATGCTAGGAAATTGGATACGAGTTTGGTTTTTGCTGCCGTCCCAACTGGGCCGAAGTGTTCCGCTTGTTTACAAAAGGATAACAGCAAGCTTTTTGCTTCTGGGAAATGATCTTCTTCGCAGGCGACAATGGCTCCTAGAATTCCTTCCGCTGCTTGCTTAGCGCCGCCAGTAACCGGCGCTTCCACATAGCGTGCACCAACTGATGTTACTTTTTTCGCAAGCCTCAACGGGGCTTCAGGTTCGTTGGTCGTTGTGTCGATCACTAGAACGTTGGCATTCAGGTGGGGCACTAACTGATCGATCACTTTGTCAGCGATAGCGCTGTTCGTTACGCAGAGAATGATAGCAACCTTGTTTTCAGCCAGCTCCTTGTATGAACGAGCCTCCACAGCACCTTTGGAAACCAAGTCTTCAATCGGTGTGCGATTTCTATTGGCGATGACTGTAAGGCCGTGACCGGCCTTGAGCAGGTTAGCTGCCATCCCATGGCCCATGATGCCGGCACCAATAAATCCAATTTTCATCGGCTTACCTCGAAACTTTGAGAACTTTACCGTTGTCCAATCCAACAACGAAGGATGTTGAGTGGCCACTTCCCGAAACGGCAATGGCTTTACTTATCCGGCTTGGCATGCGGATGTTTGCCAACTCGCGAAGGTGCCCGCCTGCAAGACTGACGATCCGCAAGGCACGGCGATTGGCCGACGGTACTGCTAGATCGGGAGCGTCGTCGCCATTGACATCTACGGTGGCAGAAAGGCGCATTTCAGTGCTGCCAATGAAGTGGTTGGAGAAGCCATAGAGCTGAGCTTTTTTCCGTAAGTTTTGACCATCATAGCTGTAAAAATAGAGTGTTCCTCCGATGTGAGGAGTCTCCACGAAGGCTATTTCCTTACTCGCTTTGCCTCTAAATGAAGCGATGCCAGCAACATTCAACCAGCGGTAAGAGCGACCAATGAAAGGTGTGGCGGCCTTTTGAATGAGCCTGCCGTTTTGTAGGCCAAAGATTGCAACTGAACCACCTTCATCAGCCGAAGATCGAAGCGTTACAACCTCGACTGTTCCGTCGTTATCGAGATCAGCCAAACGCGGATAGAGATCTTCGAATACCTGATCTTTAGAAAGTTTGAGCGATAGCTTTTTACCGCCTTGGGTCGCGATGTTGAGTGTTCCGGCTTCAATGCCATCGCCAAGGATGGCATGGCCATAGCGGTCTGTTGGGTCGGAGTACCAAGCCTCTGTAATATCTCCACCCCCGTGAAAAGTGGCAACACGTCCATCTGGTATTCCGCCAGGACTACGTCGTCTTTGTTCTTTCACGATTTCATTTGGAAAAGCGGAAGCGTCGACTTCGATCACTCGCCAATTTTCTTGGGCTACCGCGAGACCTGAAATCAGGTAAGCAGCAAAGCAGGAAAGTATCAATTTTGTCATGGAGACCTCATCATTACCCTAATGGGAATGAGCTTAAGTCTTCATTCACTCAAATGCTATTACTTTGGTTGCAAGCTGGAGAGACAAGCCGTAACATCTCTGCGATCATTAAGAGGTGAAAACTATGACGCTGACTGACTTGGATGCAAAATTCTTGAGACTGGCTTACGATGAAGCTTTAGCAGGCTTTGAGGAAGGGGGCTGCCCAATTGGCTCTGTGTTGGCGAGGGGAGACGCACTTGTTTCTCAGGGGCGTAATCAACGCGTACAAGGAGGCGATCCAATAGCCCATGGTGAAATGGATGCACTCAGGAAAGCCGGCCGTCAAAAGACTTACCGCGACACGACACTCTACACTTCGCTTAGCCCTTGCATGATGTGCACAGGAACCATCATCCAATTTGGCATACCGCGCGTCGTGGTGGGTGAGAACAAGACTTTTGGCGGCAACGAAGACTTCCTGCGCTCTCGCGGTGTCGAAGTAATTATTGCAGATGATCCAGATTGTATTGCGCTGATGACCCGTTTCATCGAAGAGAAGCCAGAGCTCTGGGCCGAAGATATTGCCGAAGACTAGAAGCTGTTTGTTCGGCCGCGAATCTGTTAGCTTTGTTTCATGATCATAAATTTTGGTTCCATCAATATGGATTACGTTTACCGGGTGTCGGCTATGCCTGCGCCTGGGGAAACGCTGGCGGCGAAAAGCTTTGAACGCTTTCTTGGTGGTAAAGGGGTGAACCAATCCATCGCGATCCATAAATCTGGGGGCGATGTGGCCCACGTCGGCGCTGTCGGTCCCGACGGTGACTGGGTCCTTGGTAAAATTAAAGAGCAAGGCCTTAGTCTATCTCTGATCCAAGAAGTCACGGCCTCGACAGGGCATGCAGTTATCCTTGTGGATGATGAAGGTGAGAACCAGATTGTTATCTACAGCGGTGCAAATCTTGAATTGACGTTCGATCAGATTGACGACGTTCTGAATTCCTTTGAGAGTAAAGACAATTGGATTCTGCTGCAAAACGAGACAAATCTCACCGCTGAGATCGCCATGAAAGCTAAAGTGAAGGGCTTTAAAGTGGCTTATGCTGCTGCACCCTTTGAGGCAGAAGCTGCTTGGGAAATGATTGGGGCCGTTGATCTTCTCGCAGTCAATGAGGGCGAAGCAGCCCAACTTTCAGAACATCTCGGTGTAGCGCTAGACGAGAAAATAATCCCTCATGTGTTGATAACAAAGGGCGCGGCTGGTGCAGAGTTTCGCGCAAAGGGTCAGGTCTTTGAGCAGTCCGCGTTCGGCGTTGCTGCAACGGACACGACTGGAGCAGGGGACACGTTCTTGGGGGCTTTCCTTGCGAACTATTGTGAAGGCGTAGAAGCTAACGACGCTTTACGTTTTGCTTCTGCAGCAAGCGCCATCCAAGTGACAAGAGCGGGAGCAGCAGAAGCTATTCCAAGCAAAGCCGAAGTTGAAACCTTCCTTAAAGAAAGAGATAACTAAGACATGGCAACGAAAGTTATCATAGATACGGATCCCGGCGTTGATGATGCTATGGCGATCCTCTTTGCTTGTATCCATCCCGAGATTGATCTGGTTGGCCTGACATCTATATTCGGCAATGTGACGACCGACATTGCCACCAGAAATGCCCGTGTTCTCCTTGAACTTGCAGGCTCAGAGGCACCGGTGGCAGCTGGTGCACAGAAACCACTTGTACAAGAATCCAAGGAAGTTGCTTGGGAAGTTCATGGCCACGATGGTTTTGGCACATTGCCTCCAATCCAACCTACAAGCTCGCCTCATGCTATGAGCGCGGCTGAATTCATTTGTGACCAGGTCAATAAGCAACCGGGTGAAATTGTTTTGTGCCCTGTCGGACCTCTAACGAACATCGCATTGGCACTGGCGTTGGATCCATCGATCACAAAGAAAGTGAAGTCGGTCACTGTTATGGGTGGCTCGCTGGAAGAAGGCGGTAATGTCACTTCCTTTGCTGAAGCGAACATCTGGCAAGACCCTGAAGCCGCTGACAAGGTCTTTGCTGCTGATTGGAACGTTACAATGGTGGGTTTAGACGTAACCCATCAAGTGAAGTGCACACCCGAAGAATTTGCCAGTCTTGCTGAAGCTGCGCCCAAGCTGGGTGGTTTCTTAAATCAGATTTCCCAGTTCTATTTTGACTTTCATGTTGGTGCCAATGGCTTCCGGGGCTGTTACATGCATGACCCAGCCGCCGTGATTTCAATCATTCGTCCAGATTTTTTTGGAACCGAACCGAAGGCTTTGACGGTTGTCACTGATGGGGAGCGGGTAGGAGAAACGATTGTTTCCAACGATGATAATCGCCCCAATGTAGCTGTCTGTTTGACGGTAGATGAAGCGGCGGTCAGAAGTCTGTTCCTCGACACGATCAAATCTGGATTTTAAACAATTCTGGTTCTTAAAGAAAGATAAGCCATGACAGAATTCAATGTATTAGCAATTGATCCAAACGAAGCCAATGCGGCTCAGAAGTTTGTGCAATCATTGCAGGAAACTGGTTTTGCTATTCTAAAAAACCACCCGATCACCGCGAACGAAATTGATGCCATGTATGGCGCTTGGGCGGGCTATTTCGCGGATGACCAGAAATTCGATCATGCTCCAAAAGATGGCCAGCAGGATGGCTACTTCGGTTTCAAGTCTGAAAACGCTAAGGGTAGCCAGCATAAAGACCTGAAAGAATTCTATCACGTCTATCAAAGCGCCGCCGTACCTGCGTCCGTTGATGAAGCGACCCGGTCTTTCCACGGCAAACTATTAGAGATGGGCAGATTGCTCTTGTCTTGGTTGGATCAAGAGAGCCCTGATGAAGTTAAAGCCAATCTTTCTGAAGCGCTCACATCAATGATTGAAGGCAGCCAATCGAACCTGTTACGCATCATTCACTATCCACCGCTGGACGAATCGGTTGAGCCTGGTGAAGTTCGTGCAGCCGCCCATGAAGACATAAATTTGATTACTTTGTTGGTCACTGGCAGTGAACCTGGGCTCCAAGCACAGGATATCGACGGCAACTGGCATGATGTTCCCTGTCAGCCTGGTTATATCACCGTCAACTCCGGTGACATGCTTGCCAAAGCCACCAAAGGCCATTACCGTTCGACACCACATCGGGTGATAAACCCGCCGAAACAAGAGAACCGCTCGCGCTATTCCATGCCTTTGTTTGTGCATCCCAGACCAGAAGTACAGTTGGATGAACAGACAGCAGGCGAGTATCTGGATGAACGTTTGCGTGAAATTGGACTGAAATAATTTGGCGCCCTGGAGGCGTGACAACAGGAGAGGAAGTTATGAAATCTTGGATTAATCTTTTAGCAGCGACAGCCGTTATGGCGGTTGCTTCTGTGGCACAAGCTGCGGACTTCAAGCCAGCCGTCATTTACGACATGGGTGGCAAGTTCGACAAATCCTTTAACGAAGGCGTTTACAACGGAATCAAGCGCTTTACCGATGAGACCGGTGTCGAAGTGATGGAATTTGAAGTCACGAACGAGACACAGCGTGAGCAAGCAATGCAGCGTATGGTTCAACGCGGGGCCACAGTGGTTCTAGGTGTTGGTTTCGCTCAAGCAGATGCGATCAGCAAAGTGGCGTCTGAAAATCCAGACAAGCTGTTCTCCATCATCGATGTGAACTGGCTCGACCATCCAAACCTTCGCCAGTATGCCTTTAAAGAGCACGAAGGCTCTTACCTTGTTGGTATCGCAGCGGCGATGGCATCCAAAACAGGCACAGTTGGCTTTGTTGGCGGCATGGACATTCCTTTGATCCGCGCTTTTGCCTGTGGTTACGTACAGGGCGCTAAATCAGCAAACGCTGACGTTGATGTTCTACAAAACATGACAGGCACAACACCTTCTGCTTGGAATGATCCGGCTAAAGGCTCAGAGCTAACGCAATCACAAATCGACCGCGGTGCAGATGTTGTCTATCAGGCAGCGGGTGGCACAGGTATCGGTGTTATTCGCGCAGCAGCTGATGCTGGTAAACTGTCAATTGGTGTTGATTCAAACCAAAACCACTTGGCTCCAGGCTCAGTTTTGACTTCTATGTTGAAGCGCGTTGATGTTGCAGCTTATCAAACAATGAAAGATGCAATGAGCGGTGATTTCGAGACAGGTGTTCGTAACCTCGGCCTCGCAGAAGAAGGTGTTGGTTGGGCTCTTGACGAGAACAATGCTGCGCTTATCAGTGATGACATGAAAGCAGCGATTGATGCTGCGAGCGCGTCTATTGTAGCCGGCGACATTTCGGTCCACGACTATCGCAGTGACAACACTTGCCCAATGTAATTCAGTTTACACGGGAAGTGATTGTGACAGTCGACTATGACTGACAAGAAAGCAGGGGAGAATCGGGCAACTGGTTCTCCCTTAGCAATTCAACTTAAATCAATATCCAAATCATTTGGTTTGGTTCGAGCCAACCGGAACGTTGACCTTTCAGTTGAAGCAGGAACGAT
>CAJQQJ010000101.1 GCA_905480445.1 uncultured Alphaproteobacteria bacterium
AGTATGATCAGAAGCAGTCATGTGTCCGGCCTGTTGTGCAGCACTGACATGGCTGCTGGCCTTTATGGAGATACACGAATTGGGTTCAAATCATTTTAGCGGGCTTAATGCCCGATAGGTTACTCTGAGTTTCCCTTTTCACTCCCGCTGATCGTTTTCCTTAACTTACCGTCGCTCCTTACATACCTGCAGTCATTCCAGGGCGGTTGCTATTATGCTGCCGCCTGTGGAATTCGATAATTCTCTTGTTTCGTCATCATTGCCCATAGCCGACGAGCCATGCGATTGGCAAGGGCAACAGCGACGACCATTGTTGGTCTTTTCTCTAACATCCGGATTAACCATGGGTCGTCGGTAGTTTTCCATCGCTTGTAGGCGACAATCCGCGTCATAGATCCGATGATTAGTAACCGTCAAACGTCTCGTTGTCCCATCTTCGTCACCCGTCCCAAACGTTCTTTCCCGCCACTTGAGTGCTGACCTGGGACCAGTCCAAGCCATGCTGAGAAATGTCGCCCGCTTTCAAAGTTCGCCATGTCAGGACAGAAGGCCTGAATAGCCATGGCTGTCATGGGGCCAACACTTGGCATGGTTCGTAGCCGTTTAGCTTCATCATCTTTTGCGGCGACCTTGCGAATTTCTTTTTCGATAGCATCAATCTCTAAAGTCAATCTATCCATTTGCTTGAGATAGCGTTTCGCAAGTTTTAACACGGCAGTCGGAAGAGTGGTTGTATATTTTTCAAAGTCTGCTTTGAAAGCTAAAACAGATCTAGGACCTTGAGCAAGAGCAACACCATGTTCTGCCAAATGTCCTCGGAAGGCGTTAATGAGCTGTGTACGTTGGCGCACGAATAGTTCTCGCGTTCGGAACAACATTGACTTCGCTTGTTGTTCTTCGGTCTTCACAGGCACGAAGCTCATCGAAGGTCGTAATGCTGCTTCAACGATTGCTTCAGCGTCGTTTGCATCATTCTTTTGGCGCTTAACGATGGGTTTGACGTAGTTTGGTGGTATCAAACGAACGGTATGGCCTTGTGCGATGGCAAATCGGCCCCAGTGATGCGCTGTCGCACAAGCTTCCATTGCAATTTTACAAGGAGGTGTTTGTTCAAGAAATTTGGTGAATTGGGCTCGGCTCAGTTTCTTACGAAAAACAATAGAGCCATCGGCTTTAGAGCCATGCAACTGGAAAACACGCTTGGCTAAATCAACGCCAACTATAAATACTTCAGACATTCTTTCCTCCTGTTCAATTTGACCAACATGGTCAGCTCTAGCCTACTAGACTAGCAGGAGGGGCATCCAACCCATCATTTTATGTATGTATGACTTGGCAGCATCAAGAGAATTTAAAGCCTTATTGTGGTTAGATCTTCAGCAACACCGACTTCCCCGGTGAACTTTGATTTGAGGTCGACCAGAGCTTCAGTACGACCCGCTTCTGTGTCTGTCTTCTTGCGTATGTGAGTAATGAATACTTTCTTCACGCCCGCTCGTTCTGCCATTTCGCCGATTTGATCAGGAGAAGGAGACATGGAAGCGATGAATGTGTTGCTGGTTTCTTCCTTCATCCGATAACACCAGTGAAGTAACACGTCGGCACCCTGAGTAAGTGCCTCAACTTCTGGGCAAAGTGCACTGTCACCTGAATAAACGAAAGATTTCCCTTCGGCCTCTATTCTGAAGGCCATGCAAGTCAGCCAAGGCTGAGCATGAGGAGCGGAACAGGATGTCAGTTTCCAGCCATAGCCTTCGAATGTGAAACCCGGTTCTACTTCTGTTACTTTAGGCAACGGCCAGGCGCGAGGAAGAGTACCTCCACGCGCCAACCAAACTTCCTGACTACCTTGGTTTTCCGTCCGGGCTCTAAGGTCGGTTGAGAAAACGCCATCTTCCCCAAATAGTTTTTCTGTGACCGAAGCAATCGGGGCGGGACCTGTCACTTGCATCGAGACTAGCCCTTCGTCCCAGGCGGCGTGAATCAATCGCCCATAGTCCATCATATGGTCTGTGTGGAGATGGGTGAAAAACAGATGTGTGATATCCGATGGTAATCGGCCTGATTCGATCAGACGGCTAACGACACCACCACCACAGTCGAGCAGAATCCTATCATTGCCGACTTCAACCAGATAGCCGGAGGAAGCACGGCGAGCGTGTGATTCAGGTGACCCGGTTCCAAGGAACGTTATTTTCATTTTTTATACCTTTGGCGGTGGAGTGGCGGCGGGTGCGCCGAGTTTGAGGGCAGCTTCGCGACCACCGTAGCCTTCAATCATGGCGGCCTGGTCGGCATGGGCGAGGGCGTCGGTTTCCTCAGGATTGCAGATCGAGAGTAGTTCCGCATGGAGCTCGGCCTGCTTCTTGGCATGTTCAGGAGAGCCTGCGAGGTCTTCAATTTCTTCCGGATCGGTTTTCAGATCGAAAAGCTCTGGCTCGAAGCCGACGTAATAAATATATTTCCAGCCTCCTTTTCGGATCATGAAGGCACCGGACACGGCTCCAGCTGCATGATATTCACTGAAAACCACACGTTCAGGATCGTATGGGGCCTTTGCCAGTGAAATTAGCGGAGCTCCAGGAGCCTCGTTCGGCAAAGTGGTGCCGAAGTGGTCAGTGATTGTTGCTGAAACATCGAGCCATGAAACCGGAGTTTTGCAGATACCGGGGTCAATCCCCGGACCTGCCATGATCATTGGAATAGCTGCTGACTCCTCGTACATATTCGACTTGCCCCAAAGTCCACGCGCACCAACGTTGTCGCCGTGGTCTGATGTGTAAACGACTGTGGTGTTATCGCCGTGGCCACTTTCGCCCAAAGCTTTAAGGATGATGCCAACGTTATGATCGAGCCAGGAACATAGACCGTAGTAGCAGGCCATAGCGGTCAGGCGTTCATTGTCATCTACGAACTTGCCTTCGCTGTCTCCCAGGCCGTTCTGCTTGTCTGGCCAGGGATGGCGTTTGTAGCCCGTTACAGGGCGGAGCTTGGGTTCAGGCAATTCGTCGAGCGGGTAGAGTTCAAAGAATTCCTGTGGCACGATCAGGGGAAAGTGTGGTGCTACGAGACCGACATAGAGACACCAGGGCTTGTCAGCGTCAACAGGTCGATTTTCGAGCCACTCTGTTGTTCGTTTAACAACCGCTTCATCGTATTCCGTGTAGGTGCTGTGACCTGGCCCAATGTATTTTCCCAACATGCGGCCCGGCATCTCCACGCGCTCGTCTTCTTTACGAATGGAAGCCCAGACCATGCCAACCCCACCAACCACCTGCATGGGGATGTGCTCAATATCAAAACCAGCCGGGTCTTCTTCGGTGCGGTAGTGTAATTTGCCGATGGACTCCACCTGCACGCCTTTGTCTTGCAATGCATGTCCCCAGCCTTTTGGTTCACCAGTGTAAGGCATGGCATTGTCCCAAAGACGGTTCTTGTGAACATATTGTCCGGAAGCGAAGGAGGCTCTTGCTGGCACACAAATGGGGCAGGGCGTGTAGGCGTTGGTAAAACGCACACCACGGGCGGCAAGCGCATCAAGGTTGGGTGTTTTGATGTCGAGCCTGTTTGCCCATTCCACCGCACAACTCATGGCGCGGGATTGGTGTTCGTCTGATACGATGACAAGCAGATTGCTGGTAGTGGTCATGACTTAACTTTCGACATGTTTTTCAATTTTTCCCAGGGCTGAATAAAGCGCCTCACGTTCCTTTGGGGTGAGACACGACAGTAAACCTTTTTGCCTCTCTCTCATGCGAGGCAGGATCCTGTCATGGAGTTCTCTGCCGGAAGACGTGAGGCTCAATTTTTTTGATCGATGATCCTTGGGGTCAATCTCCTGTGAAAGGAAACCTGCATCCACGAGAAATCTGGAGTTCCGGCTGAAGAGGCCTTTGTCCATCAGGTCATCCTGGATCAAACCGCTGGCCGAATTGTTTTCCATCGATCCAACGAGAGCCAGAATGCGCCATTGCGCCAGCGAAAGCCCAGAGACTTCCCTAATTTTTCGGGCCCCCTGAGCAGAAACTTTCGCACCGACTTTGGTCAGGCGATATGAGAGGAAGTCCCGCAGAGGCAGGTTTTCAAAATCCTCAAAGTCTGGTTTTTGCCGGAAATCAGACAAAAAAATCTCCCAATCAACAGGTTAAGCTGTTATAGTCAGATTATTGGTTGACTAGTCAACTGTTATTCTTGTTGAAAATTGCTCGATAAATTCCAGGGAGGAATAAAATGAAAAAGCTATTGATAGCGGGCGTATGCGCCTTTGGTCTTGTTGCAGGCTCTGCGGTTTCGGCAATGGCCGAATGGGCACCTTCTGGCCCGATGAAGATGATGATTGCGTTTAAGGCTGGCGGCGGTGCTGACACCCAGGCGCGCATGATTGCCGAAGCTCTTGAAGAGCGTCACGGCTGGAAAGTTATTCCGGAAAACGTAACGGGCAAAGGCGGTGCCAATCTGGCGCGTGCGCTTAAGAACGAGCCAAACAATGGTTCTGCATTTGGTATCGCAATTACCGACACATTTGGCTACGGCATGGTTTCTGCTGGTGACAAAGCCGGTTTTACTCAGGCTGATTTCACACCTTTGACAACAACCGCTGGCTTCCAGATGGGTGTTGTGGCTCTCACCTCTAAAGGCTGGAACTCATGGGATGATCTCGTTGCTGCTGCCAAAGGTGGTCAGGAAATTCGCTTCGGCGCAATGAGCCCAAAGCTTGCTGACCTTGCATACCTGTTGGGTCAAAATGCTGGTATTGATCTGAACATCGTTATGGTTAAGGGCGGTAAGGGCGTCATGAACGGTCTCAACGCTGGTGACCTCGACATCGGTTGGGGCGCAGGTATCCAGGCAAAAGCTGTTAAAGCCGGTGATATGGTCAATCTCGTTTCTGGCATTTCTTCCAAGCTGGTTGTTTCTCCTGACGCACCAACAATGGGTGAACTTGGCATTGATTTTAACTCTGATGGCTACTTCCTGTTCACTGCACCTGCTGGCCTGTCACAGGAAGCACGTGACGCCATTGCCTCTGCTATTGGTGATATCGTGAATGATCCATCCACAAAAGCGGGCGGCTTCATTGCCAAGGCATTTGGTGGTCCAGTAACGATCTCTGGTGCTGAGCTTGATAAAGTGATGGCTGATGCAGAATCCTCTGCTGGTGCATTGATGGCTGCTTCCGAGTAATATCCGTCGATATTAGAAAGGGGGCCTGGCATCAGCCAGGTCCCTTTTTATTTGATTAGAGATCTTTTTCCTTCATGCAACGAACCAACGTGATTATTGGCCTGGTATTTGTTATCGTCGCTCTGGCGGTGGCCTTGCTGTTGGTCCCATTCGACGTTGAAACCTCTTATTTTGAAAAGCACAGGCGGCAACTGAACGTTGGGGACTCGCTGGCACCGACACTCGCGGCAGCTTTCATTCTCTTTGGTGGGTTGCTGTTGATCATGGAGCGCTGTGCCAACACTCACAAGCAATTGAGCTGGGCCAATTTCCGCTATTTGCTGCTTTTCCTGCTGATCATTCTGTTTTCTTTGTCACTTATGCGTTGGACCGGACCATTGGTCACTGGCTTGCTGAATCTGTTCACCGCAGACGACCTGGAATACCGGCCTTTGAGGGACACGACTCCGTGGAAGCATTTGGGCTTCTTCTTTGGTGGTGGTTTCCTGATTGCCAGTTTGATCTCACTTGTGGATGGGAAAATGACCATCCGGGCAGTTTCGATTTCTGTCATAGCTATCTTTGCGATGATCGCCGTTTATGATCTGCCGTTTGATGATTTGCTTTTGCCGCCGAATGGGGACGTCTGATGGGTGTCTTTGACTACATCCAGCTTGGTCTGGAGGCTGTTTTCCTGGGGCCGGAATTCTTTTCGCTCCTTGGCATTCCGATTTCCATTACTTTGGCGATGGTGTTCTTTGGTTTCCTGACTGGTATCGCGGTTGGCTCAACACCCGGCTTGGCAGGTCCAATGGCAATGGCTATCGCGTTGCCGATTTTGATCTCGGTTTTCGGTTTTCACCCCGATGCGCTCCTGCCAATTTTTGGCTTTCTGATTGGTATCATGAAGGGAGCTACCGTTGGCGGTGCGGTGCCTGCAATCCTGTTCAATACACCTGGTACGCCTGATGCATACATGACAACGCTGGATGGTTATCCTTTGGCGCAAAAGGGGAAAGCCAAAAAAGCTTTGAAACTCGCTCACTTCTCATCTGTTTCCGGTGACACTTTTTCAGACGTTGTGCTGATCATTTGCGCGCCCTTCCTGGCGATCCTGGTGGAGCGTTACCTTGATCTGCCGGAGAAAACATCGCTGCTCATTTTGTCTTTTGCCTTCATCGCCGCCGTTATCGGCAACTCTGTCGGTAAGGGGCTTATCTCAATGGGGCTGGGCCTTTTGGCAGCCTATGTGGGCACTGGCGAGGACATCTATCCCCGATTGTCTTTTGGAACCCAGGAATTGGCCAGAGGCTTTCCAGTCGTGACGGCTGTGCTGGGGGTTTTGATTCTGGGCGAAATTTTTAAGTCGATCGAAGACCTCTGGCGCGAGAAGAAACAAAACGGGCAAATAAATGTAATCGAACAATCCGGTGATCAAAATCTTCACTGGGCAGACATTAAGCGTTACGCACCTTATATCGGCCGCTCGGCGGTTATCGGAACGGTCATTGGTGCCTTGCCAGGCGTTGGGTCGACTTTGGCCGCGACTCTTGGCTATACAGCTGGCCGCAGGCAATACCAGAAGAACAAAAACGCCAATGACCCCAACTTTGGCGAGGGCGCACCTGAAGGCATTGCAGCAACGGAAGCTGCTAACTCCTCTGTTTCTGGCGCGAATCTGATCCCGGTTTTGTCACTCGGTATCCCGGGCAATGCTGCTGCTGTCTTTCTGATCCTTGCGGCTGAATCCATTGGTGGATTTAATCCTGGACCAGGTGTTTTCAAGATACCGAGCAGTGGCGTCAATACCGAGCTGGTGATTGCCTTTGGCATCTTTACAACCATGTTCTTCGCCAATGCGCTCAACTGGACAATTGGTGGCTATATCATGCGGTCAATGGGCGTTATGATCCGCATACCCAAGCATATTCTCTTGCCCATTGTTTTGCTGCTTACGTTGACGGCGATTTATGTCGAACAAACCCGGATGGAAGCTATGTGGTTTGCCATCGGTTTCGGGGTGCTTGGCTATTTGATGCGCCGCATTGGCATGTCGCCTTTGCCCTTTGTGATTGCCTTCATTCTGGGCGGACGCCTGGAAGACACCGCACGTCAGGCTTTTCAGGCAACCGGTGGTGACTATTTCTTCCTCTTCACTTCTCCCGTTTCTTTTATATTCATGCTCCTCGCATTGGCGGTGATTGTCTACACCGCTCGACACAAGAAGGTTCAAAGCGAATGATACGCCCCAATATTCTCCTGATTTCAGCTGACCAACAACGCGCCGATTGCTTTGGCTTCATGGGGCGAAAGGTGAAGACACCACATCTGGATCAACTCGCGGCGGAAGGCACACACTTCACTTCTTGCATCACACCTTCAGTGGTATGCCAGCCTGCACGGGCATCCATCTTGACCGGGCAACTTTGCCGGACGCATGGCGTGCACGATAACGGTATTGATCTTAACCCGGAAACAGGGGCCAAAGGCTTTGCTGGCTCGATGAGCAAAGCTGGCTACGACACTGCTTTCTTTGGCAAGGCGCATTTTTCGACCTATCACACCTTTGAAGCCACTGGCACGCCGGAATGTCTCAAATCTTCTGCCAACTACGGCGAAGACTGGAACGGGCCTTACATGGGTTTCAACCACGTCGAAATGATGCTGGTGGGTCACAACTGGTTCCTGCCGGAAAAACCACCTCACGGCCAACACTTTGAACGCTGGTTTTATGCAGACGGAAATGGTGATGAAAAGAATGCGCTCTACCGCGAAAACGCTGGTGATACGAAAGAAGCTGCCCAAACCTGGCATTCCAAATTGCCAACTGCGTGGCACAACTCCACATGGACGGCTGACCGGACTATTGATTGGTTGAAACACACAAATCACGACAAGCCATTCTGCACATGGGTGTCATTCCCGGATCCGCATCATCCCTTTGACGCGCCAGAGCCCTGGTCGCGTCTCCACGATCCCAAAGATGTCGATATCCCGGAACATCGGGAGCGGACTTTTGAGGGGCGTCCCTGGTGGCATGAAGCGGTGTTGACAAAAGAACCAGCCGGGCCAAAGCAAAATGCAGAAACAAGGAAGGCCTATAGCCGGATCACTGAACAAAACGATGATCAGTTGAGAGAAATCATTGCCAACACCTATGGCCAGCTCTCGCTAATCGACCACAACGTCGGCCGTATCATGATTGCGCTGCAGGAAGCCGGGCTGGATGAGAATACAATCGTCATCTACATCTCCGATCATGGAGATTGGCTGGGGGATCATGGTTTGATCCTGAAGGGCCCAATGCATTACGAGGGTTTGCTTCGGGTGCCAATGATCGTCAAGGGACCAGGTGTGCCAAAAGGCAAGTCAGTGGATGAACCTGTGTCTACGCTGGATCTCGGTCCTACGTTCAACGACTATGGGGATGCAGATGCCTTGCAGACCCAGCACGGGCAAAGCCTGCGTCCTCTCATCGAAGGCGCTGCAAACCGTGACTTCGCATTGAACGAATGGGAGCTGCTGCCGACGAGAGCAGGGGTGCACCTATCGCTCCGCACAGTCAGAACGAAAAAACACAAGATGACCGTCGACATGATCTCCGAGGCAGGCGAGCTCTATGACCTGGAGAATGACCCCAAAGAACTCTCCAACATCTACGATCATGAGAACGCAGCTGCGCTACGTGCTGAGTTACGTGAAAAGATTGATAGCCGGCCCGATGACGCCTTACCTAACCAAACACAGGTTGGGATGGCATAATGAATACTTGGACTTCTTTTTAACAATCCTGCATCATTTCAAAATTTACGCGCGTTAAGTTTCTTTATACTAGTGAAATTTAGGTGAGAGT